>JAJDAS010000524.1 GCA_029261755.1 Nitrospinia bacterium | reverse complement strand
AATAATTCCAAAAAAAACAAATCGCGATAGGTCTATTAACAAACTTCCCGGCCATAGACCTCGGCCAGGATTGTGTCCCCACCCCTACTTAGGATCTTCTCGGCGGTGGCGGTACCCATTTCCGCGTAGTTGGGATCATCCAATTTACAGGAAGCAGATTCTTGAAGAATGGTTTTTCCGTCCAGGCTGCCGAGCAGGCCTTCAAATCGGATTGTTCCATTCTCCAACACGGCGTGGCCGGCGATGGGTACCTGGCAACCACCCTCCAACCGTTTCAGAAAGGTTCTTTCCACCTGGGCGGCCAATTCCGTCTCGCGATGCCCCAAAGGGCGGATGATGTCCAACACCTCGTCATCCTTCTCTCTGGCTTCTATGCAGACAATCCCCTGGCCTGTGGCGGGGAGCATCATCTCGGTGGAAAATATTTCGGTGGTATGTTCCTCCAGGCCGAGCCGTTTTACGCCTGCCGCAGCTACGATGATGGCATCGAACTCCTCGGTCTCCAATTTTCGAATTCGGGTATCCAGGTTTCCGCGAATATCCACCAACTTCAGGTCCGACCGTTCACGTAAAAGCTGGCTTTTTCGTCGGAGGCTGCTGGTTCCAACCAATGCGTCCGAAGGCAAAGATTTAAAAGGGGTTTTATTTTTTGAGATGAGCATGTCCCTGGGGTCTTCTCGAGGAAGGTAAATGGAGAGGGATAGTCCATCCGGGAACTCGGTGGGGACGTCTTTCAGGCTGTGGACGGCGATGTCGGCTCTTCCATCCAGCAGGGCCTCCTCAATCTCCTTAACGAAGAGCCCTTTTCCACCCACCTGGGCAAGAGGAACGTCAAGAATCTTATCTCCCTTGGTTTTAATCCTCAACAGTTCCACTTCCACATCAGGGTGATGCTTGATGATCTGGTCTCTAACCCAATTGGCTTGCCAAAGGGCCAGCTTGCTGCCTCGTGTGCCTATGGTTATTTTTTTTTTCATGTTGATGAGTTCTTCCGATTTTCAGGCTTGTTGGAATTTAACCTCTCGTTCCCAGGGTCCTCCCTGGGAATGTGAAATCACGAGGCTCCGCCTCGTACATTAAAAAATGATCTTAAAGTCCCAGCCATACTAAAAATTTATCGTTGAAACAGATCCGTGGTAAAGACTGGAGGCAGAGCCTCCAGGTATGGATTCCCAGGGAGACCCTGGGAACCAGAGGACCAGCCAAGGCTGCGTAATTGCATGAACATATGGTGAACAGTTACGTCAAACAAACTCTAATCCAAATTAAAAAGATCCTTCACAACCTTCAGGTACCAGTGTCCGTCTTTCGACTCAGTTTGCTTTTTCAAATTAACGATGGGAGAGTGCAGTAGTTTGTTGAACATGGAACTGGTCATGGTGTCCACGGCCAATCTTTCTTTATCTGTCATGTCGTCCCACTTTGCGAAGGTCTTTGCCATCTCTTCTTCCCGGATTTTTTCCGCTTTCTCCCGCAAGGCTACAATGGTGGGCACTGCGTCCAGGGTATCCATCCAGTGAAGGAACTGGTTTACCTCCTTTTGCACGATGGCTTCGGCCTTTTCGGCTTCCTTTTCCCGCTCCCGTTTGTTGGACTCAATCACCCCTTCCAGATCGTCGATGTCGTATAGATAGGCGTTTTCAATGTCGTTGACGGCGGGATCAATATTCCTGGGAACGGAGATATCGATGAAGAACATGGGCTGGTTTTTTCTTCGATGCAGCACATCTTCCACATCTTCCTTTTTGATAATGAAATGGGGGGCTCCGGTGGAGCAGATCACAATGTCCGTTCGCTCCAGTTCATCGGGGAAGTTTTCGAATCGGATGGCGTTGCCTTTCAATTCGCTTGCCAACTCCACGGCTCGCTCGAAGGTGCGGTTGGAAACCATGACCATCTTGACTCCGTTGGCCACTAAATGCCTGGCTGCCAATTCCGACATCTCTCCGGCTCCGATAAGCATAACGGACTTATCATCCAGGCGGTCGAAGATTTTTTTTGCTAGTTCCGAGGCCGCGTAGGAGATGGAGACGGCGTTTTCCGCGATGGCCGTTTCCGCTCTCACTTTTTTAGCGGCGGTGAAGGCTCGCTCAAAGAGTTGGTTCAACAGCATTCCCGTGGCCCGGACAGACTTGGCCTTGGAATAGGCGTCTTTTACCTGGCCAAGGATCTGGGGTTCTCCCACCACCATGGAGTCCAGGCTGGATGAGACCTTAAATAGGTGTTCCACGGTTTCTTCATTGGAATAAGAGTAGAGGTGTTCTTCAAGCAGAGTGGGGTCCAACTCATGGTATTTGCAGATAAAGTTTTTGATGTTTTTGATGCCGCTTTCTTTATGCTGAGCCCTTGCGTAAATTTCCACCCGATTGCAGGTGGAAAGGATGACGGATTCCGACAGATGGGTGAATTCCACCAGCTTCCGCAAGGATTCTTCCATGTTGTTTTCGGAAAAGGCCAGTTTTTCCCTCACTTCCACCGGCGCTGTTTTGTGGTTGAGTCCAACTACGACGAGATTCATTTTAAATCTAACCTTTTATGTCAATGGGTTAAACATGTATTAAATAGGTGGCGATCACCGTGATAAATCCGAAAATGGCTCCAATGGCGGCCTTCTTACGTCTCATTCCAATAGATATTCTTCCCGCAAAGATGGCTCCGTAAATGAGCCAGGTAAGGATCAATGGAAGTGTGGATAGTTGCCAGGCAAAATAAGACCCTTGTCCTTCGGAGGCCAAAAGAGAGCCGGTAATGAAACCGATACTGAAAACGGGAAAGCCGAAGGTTATGGCCTTGTGGTTGATATCGTCTATCACTTCCAGTGAAGGAAGCCGATAGAACAGGGTGTTGATTTTTTTGGTTTTCAACTGTCTTTCCTGAAGCAGATACATAATGGCTGTGCCGAAGGCCAGCGTGAAAGCGGCGTAGCCAAAAAATGAGAGAGTGCGATGAAGGGTAAGGCAAAGTTTGATGGCAGGGCTGGTGGCGATGGTTTCCGATGGCAAGGTGAAGGAGTACATAAACACTAAAAAGCCTAAGGGAACGACAAAGGAACCTAAGTCCTTGATTTGGTAACGAATCTCTGTAATCAGGTAAACCAAAATGATGGCCCAGGAAAAAAAGAGAACGTACTCGTAGTCCGAGGTATACGGTCCTTCTCCTGTCTGAGAAGAGCGAATGACCAGTCCTGCGGTATGTATAATAAAACCCAGGGCCACGGTGCTATTCGCAATAAGGAAAAGCAGCCTCCTCCTGAACGCCAAGTAAAGGAAATACTTAACGGAGGAGATCAGATACAAAAATAGGGTAATAAAAAACAGGGTTTCCTGCAAAGGCTTTTCCTTCTATATTATTAGGCAAACAAAATTTCACAAAGAGTAAAAGAGTACAAGAGAAGGAAAAAAGGAAATATTTTTTATTTGGATTTTCTTCTTCGGCTTTTCTCTTTTTCTCTTTGTGAATAAATTCTTTTCTAATTTTTTTCATATTGCCGCAAGCAATCCTCTACCATTTCATAGCCTTTTTGCCTTGCTTGCTCTTCCTCTTTACGGTGGAACATTTCCAAAAGATTAGAGTCCACCAACGATTCAAACAGTTTGCTTCTATCCGCTAACTCCATATCGGATTGAAGGACCTTTTCTCTCAATTCTCCCATCAGCTTTAAAAAGGCCGCATACTCCTCGCCAAAATCCTTTTCCAATCGTTTACGTAGTCTTTTGGCCAGGGCGGGACTTCTCCCATTGGTTGATATGGCGATGGAGAGATCTCCTCTTTCCACTATGGAAGGCACAAAGAAATTACAGCGATCCGGGACATCCACAATATTATACAAAATATTCCGATGTTCCGCTTCCTCCGCTATCCTCCTGTTCACCTCCTCGTCATCCGTAGCGCCGATTGCCAGAAAGATTCCATCCAGGTAGTCCTCTTGGAACTCGGAGCGGATGACCTTTATCTTTCCCTCTTCAGATAGATTTTGAAGAGGCATTACCAGTTCAGGACTGTTCACGGTGACTGAGGCACCCGCTTTCAAGAGGGTGTGGACTTTCCGTTCAGCCACATTGCCGCCGCCAACTACCAGGCACCGTTTATTTTCAAGTTTTAAGAAGATTGGATATAGCATGAGATTGATGATTGATGATTTGCGGAGTGCTTAAGAGCTCATCAGTTTGTAGTGTGTCGTAACAATTTTGGTCAGAAACAGAAAGGAAAGATGGATAGGAAACGGGTTTCAATGGGATGCCGGTGAAAATGCATTAATAGAAGGCAGGAAACCGTCTTGGGGGTCTAACTTCCTTCTTTCTCCTGTCTACCATGATCCAGCTTTTTCTTTGCTTCCAGGATGTCCTGAAGTTCCTCCATGAACTCACTGACGTCTTTGAATGACCGGTAAACCGAGGCGAACCTGACGTAGGCCACATCATCCAGAACGGCAAGCTCCTTGACCACGGTTTCTCCAACTTCTTTGAATGAAACCTCTCTTTCACCACTCCCTTGAAATCGTTTCACCACCCTGGAAACCAACTCCTCTTGGGCCTCCATGCTTATGGGCCGCTTTTGGCAGGCGGTCTGTATTCCTTGGAAAATCTTATCCCTCTGAAACGGCTCTCTCCTCCCGTCCTTTTTGATGACCATGGGGAGAGAGTATTCAATCCGCTCGTAGGTGGTAAACCTGTCCGTACACTGAAGACATTCTCTTCGGCGTCGGATCACATCACCCTCGCGATTTAAGCGGGAGTTGATGACCTTGTTATCCACATCCCCGCATGCAGGGCACTTCATGAAATCTCCTTTTCTATCTTGGAAATAAGGTCCAGGCGTACCTGGTGCCGACCACCTTCGAATGGAGTGGAGAGCCAGGTTTGGACAATGCCCTCGGCGTCTACCGGATTGAGGATTCGTTCACCCAGGATCAGGATATTGGAGTTGTTGTGTTCCCGGCTCATTTTTGCTGTGAATAGGTTATGGCAAAGGGTGGCCCTCACGTTTGGAAATTTATTCGCCACGATGGACATGCCGATTCCGGTTCCGCAGATCAAGATAGCTCGGCCGATTTCTCCACTGGAAACTTTTTTGGCTACCATGGCGCCAAATTCGGGATAATTAACTGAACTATTATCCTTGGTCCCAAAATCTTCAACAGCATATCCGCCGTTTTTCAAGATGTTGATTACGTCCTCTTTTAACTGGAATCCTCCGTGGTCTGAAGCAACTGCTATTTTCTCCTGGCTCATTCCTTAAATTCCTGATAATTAAAGGATTTTTAATAGTAAAACAATATGGAAGTATAGTATACGCTTTAGAATTATGTCAAGACGCGTAGCCATGCAGAAGCATCTGTCAAGACTATGAAAAACCACCCTTTAAGCCAATTTTCTTTTTCCTTTTTTTATGCTACAATTGGATCTTTCATTGGTATTTGGCCCCATCGTCTAGGGGCCTAGGACACCGGCCTCTCACGCCGGAGACAGGGGTTCGAAACCCCTTGGGGCTACCAAATGTCAATGAAAACAATTGGTTGGTACTGTGTGTCAATAATTAACTTTAGCAAGTTACGGCTGTGTTACCCAGCACTTTGCTTCCTTTCGTAGTTTTTGTAAAACCCTCCTGCACCTTTCTCACTTTTCCTCAACATCTTTAAACGCCACATCATTCGTCCCTCCGGGCCTGCTTACAAAACCGGAAAAATCATTTGAACCGCAATATTAGGGAATTATCCGGAAAAGTTTCTTTTGAAAGGAAGCCCAACGCAATGGGGGAGGGGGGTGCATCGTCACTCTGGTCAGCTAAACCTAAATCTTCAGGTTGAGCAATTGGCCTACCTGGTTTACATTGGCTTGAGCCGTGGCCATCAATGAGGCATTTTGAAGAATCTGGTTTTGGGAAAAGCTGGAAGTCTCGGATGCATAATCCAGGTCCATTACGCTGGAAGCTGCGGAAGTTAGGTTCTCAATGGATATTCCGAGATGGGAAGAGGCTTGAGAGAGTCGGCCTACAAAGGCACCAACGCCTGCCTGGTTAGCGGTAACCAGGTTCATGGCATTATCAATGGCTGCAAGGGCGTTAGAGGCGTTTGCTTGGGTGGAGATATCTGTATTCTCGAGCCCCAGATCAGTAGTAGATGATCCCTGGATGACGTTGAGGCTGATTTGGTCCCCTGCATTGCCAGGGATGCCAACCTGAATATTCACCTGATTGGACGAATTTGGAGCTAGTCCGCCATCTATCAGTTTTTGGCCGTTAAACTCTGTGACTTGGGCAATTCGGTTGATTTCATTCTTGATGCTGTTGAATTCCGAGTTCAAGACACTTCGGGATGAATCTTTTAGGGAGGTGTTAGAGGACTGAAGCGCCAATTCGCTGGCCCTGGATAGCATTTTGGAGATGTGCCCCAAGGATCCTCCCGCTACCTTCACCATGGAGACAGAGCTTTGAATGTTTTCGAGAGATTTGCGAAGGGTAGAGGCATCTGATTCCAGCCTGGTGCCCAAAACCAATGCGGCTGGGCCATCCGAGGCTTTATTGATTCGGCGTCCCGTGGCTAATTTGTTCAGGTTGCTGGTGAGCTTGTTGTTTACCTTATTGATGTTGTTCTGAAGACGTTGTTGCAATCCGTCATTGTTAATTCCCATAACCATGATTCTGCCTCCTTTACAAACTTGAATATATTCTTTTATTGAGATGGTGTCAAGCTAATAAAGATCTTTTTGAGGTAGAATCTCCCGGAAGACTTGACTTTTATTTTCTAATAAATATATTAAAAGCAGGTAGGGATTTTGAAATAGGAGGTTTCCCCATGCCAAAACTTTCCACCGTTGCCATAGGCCCCCAACTTGGAAATCGGTTTGCCACGAAAGCACCGGTCAAGGCCAATAACGATGTGATGGACCAATTGAGCCTGAACGCCACCATTAGCAGGGTGAACAGGGTCAGAAGCCAATACAGCGCCGTCATAGAGGAAGGGAAGAGGGTAGCTGGGACTATTAATGAAAAAGGGGAGGTTCTTGCATCTTCCGGGAGCGAAAGAGCGCAAGAACTTAGAGATATTATCGATAAAGGCATCACTAGTGTTCAAAAAAACAGCTCTCAAGATGTGGCAGGCAAAACCGCATTGATTGCGGCAAGAAGCCAGGCAGATATGTTTGAGTCGGGCAAAGGCACAAATGTGAATGTTGAAACTTAACCAAAGAGTAGTTGGCGCGATCTGAAATGAAGGGCGCTGGGTAAAGTAAAGGCAGGATTGGTTTTACCTCTAAAGAAGATCTTTAAAACTTTCCTTTTGGAACTCGGACTGAAGAGAAGTGGAATGGCGAGCCAACAACGCTTCCACGATTTTATTGATGTCCGATTCTACGAATTCAAAATCTATTTCACCTTTGGCCTTTTTGTAATCTTGAAAAAATCCGGTTATTTTGAGTTGGTCCGTTGGCCGGGCGGGTACAAAGGTCACCTCCCTGTCTTTTTCCACAAACAGAATGTAGCCCATCCGATAAAGGTGGTCCAGCACATCGTTCACAAAGGTAAGGGGCAGCTTTGTCTTCCATGATATTCCCTCGGCGGTGAGCCTGGATTGCTGTTTTTCATATTCCTTGCAGAGTTCCAGCATGATGGAGATGGCCGCCTTCTCCTTGGTGTGGTAATCCACCTCCTGGCCCAAATCCAGGCTATGCAACTGCTTCACATTCTGGCAGGCGAAACTGATTTCCGATCCTACCAATACAATGACCCAACTGATATAAACCCACATGAGAAAGATGGGAACGGATGCAAAGGTCCCGTAAATGGCGTTGTATTTTGATACGCCCACTTGAAAATATATGTACGTGTACTGGGTGAGTTCCCATACCGAACCCGCGATGACACCGGCTAACAAAGCCGGTAAAAAATTGACCTTGGTGTTTGGGATGAAGATATAGAGGAAGGTGAGGGCGAAAAAGATGCAGAGCCAGGGGAGGGTAAGCAGAAAAACTTTCATAAAACCGGCAAACAACCCTATCTCCAGCAACTTTTGGGTGACTGTGTGGCTGCTGAGGGTAGTGGAAATACCAATGGCGGCCAGGATGAAGATGGGACCCACGGTCAAAACCGAAAGGTAGTCGCTGAATCTTCTGAAAAAGGTCCGTTGCTTTTTTACTCCCCAGATCTTGTTGAAAGAGACCTCAATCTTTCCCAGAACGTTGATGGCGGTCATTATCATTATGACCAGGCCGATGGAACCCAGGGGCTTCACATTGGTTTTCTCCACGTACTCCATGATTTTTGGCACCAAATCTTCCGCCACATTACCCATGGCTTTGGAAAGTATGAGCGGTTGGAGCATTTCCTGGACTCCGAACCCTTTTGCCAGGGCAAAACTGAGGGCTAACAATGGAACCAGGGAAAGGGTAGTGCTGAAAGTAAGGGAAGAGGCGAGGGTAAGGAAGTCTCTATCCGCAAGCCCCTTGATAGAAATGTAGATGATTTTGATCAACCTGATGAGGAAAAGCTGAGTTTTGGTAAGTTCCTCCTCCTGATATTCCCACAAGGTTTCCCGAAAGAAGGTTTCGACGAGCTGAGGTACTTCCGGGAGCTTTTGTAATAGTTCCTGATATTTAGACATGTTTTTTCAGTTGCCCCAATTCAAACTCACTTTGTGCCTGGAAGATTCCTAACTTTGTGCCTTCTGCCTGAGTGGTTACGATTTTAGCACCATTATTTAAGGGGCTACAAGAGATTTTCGATTTTTCAACAAAGGTACTATAATGGGATTTCTAAAAAATTTCAGAATCTCTTTACCTTTTCGGCCTAAATCCATTTTCTCTTGACACATACAGAAGCCATTAATTTTCTCTTTTCCCTGAAAAGGTTGGGGATTCGCCCGGACCTAGAAACCATAGGGAGTCTTCTTGATCGACTGGGCAACCCCCACCGGAATTTTAAATCGGTTCTCATCGCTGGCACCAACGGCAAAGGGTCCACCGCCTCCATACTCCACTCCATTATGGTGGAATCCGGTTGCAAAACTGGTTTATATACCTCACCGCATCTAATTGATATTAAAGAAAGAATCTTAGTTGCTCGAGAGAAGATCCCGGAAGTGGCAATGGTGGAGGCAGTGGAAGAAATCCAGTCCGTCTCCATGGACAATCCACCCACTTTTTTCGAGTGTCTTACCGCTATCGCCTTTCTCTATTTTTCCAAAGTGGAGGTGGAGCTTGCCGTCGTGGAAGTGGGGATGGGTGGAAGGTGGGATGCCACCAATATTCTTGATCCTGAACTATCCATCATTTCCTCCATCGGTCTGGACCACACGGAGCACCTGGGGAACACCCTTAAGGAAATTGCTGAGGAAAAGGGTGAAATTATTAAAAAAAACGGGACCTTAGTGGCCTGCTGCCAGGAAGAAAAGAGTTTAGAAGTTTTTCAAAAAATTTGCAGTGAACGGCAGGCGAAAATGCTAAATATTAGTCGGGAATTTGACGCTGAGGTCATTTCCATGAACTTCCTGGGAAGCATATTCAATTTGTCCTTTAAAAACAATCAGATAGAGGCCGTTAAAGTACCTCTTGCCGGGAGCCACCAGGTAAAAAATGCCCAGACGGCCATGGCCGCTGCATGGGAATTGAAAAATAAATTTTCGGGAATCTCTCATGAATCCCTTCTGAAAGGGGCGAAAAAAACCAGTTTGAGAGGACGTTTGGACACGGTTTCCGTCTCGCCAAAGGTAGTGCTGGATGTGGCCCACAATCCTCAGGCGGCAAGGACCTTGGTCAACGAATTACAGGAACTGTTTGAATTCTCAAGGCTTGTTTTTATTGTGGGGATCAGAAAAGATAAGGATATTCCCTTAATTATCAAAGAGTTAGCTAAGATTTCCGATATGGCGATCTCTGTAAAGCCTGGATCGGAAGGAATGGAAGATCCGGGAAAAATCACCGGTTATTTCCAGGAAAGTGGAGTGAATGCGGAATCCATTGACAGTTTGAAGACTGCCATCCTCAAGGGAAAAGAGTTGGCCGGAAAGGATGGGCTGGTCTGCGTCACAGGCTCATTTATTACCGTAGGGGAAGCATACAAAATATTCGGAATTAGGGTATAAGAATTGCAAAACAATACCATTGCATGTTGAATTACTCTAAGTGCCCATTTTTTCGAATATTTTTAATGAAAAAGTCGTCAATAATCCTGTTCCTGCTCTTTTTCCTATTTGTAGGGTTGTGTCCAAGTGTCTTTGCAGAGGTAAAAAAGATCAAATTGGCCGAAAAAAGCTCTTCCAAGAAGGGTAAGGGGGAAGCTATCAACATCATGGCCGATAAGCTGGAGCAGATCAATGCCGAAAACAAGATCATTGGTATTGGGAATGTTAAAGTCAAATTCAGTACAACAAGGATTTCAGCGGATAGAATAGAGCTGAATACCGAAACCGGTTTCGGTACGGCAAGGGGCAATGTGGTGCTCATCGATGAGGTGAAAAGCCAGAAGGTCAAGTGCCCTTTGATGCTATTCAACATCCATAACCAAAAAGCGACCCTATACAACAGCAAGGGATTTATAGCTAATGAGTACTACTTTCATGGGAAAAAGGTGGAGAGAAAGTCAGAAGACCACTATGTGGTAACCGATGGCGACATCACCTCCTGTTTTGGAAAAAACCCCTTTTGGAAATTCGAGTGCTCAAAAGTGGACGCCCATGTAGGCAGCTATGCGTTCCTTCATGACCCCAAATTTTTAATCAAGGACATTCCTGTATTTTATGCCCCTTACGGATATATCCCCTTGGACACGGCAAGGTCTACCGGCTTTCTCATTCCAAAATTCGGAACCAGCAACGAGGATGGCACATTCTTCAATAACGCTTTTTTTTGGGCAATAAACGAGCAATGGGATGCTACTTTCGGTCTTGACTATCTCTCCAAAAGGGGGATCAGGCCCAGCGCGGAACTCCGATACTATACAGATCCCCACACCATTGGACGTTGGTATGCAGATTTCCTGAAGGATCGGGCCACAGGAGAGACTTTTTGGCAAATCCTTGTGGAGCACAAGCAAAGGATATTTTCTGACATCGATATTGCGGCTAATATTGAATGGCTGGCAGGGTCCGAGTACGACAAAATTTACTCAAGCAGCGTGGAGGAAAGGACCCGCCGCGAAACGGACAATTTTTTAACAATTACCAAAAACTGGGAAAACAGGTCTCTCTTCATAGAAACCCGATACCACAAAAGTCTGGAACCGAGCGTGGGAAGTGAGTCCGGGACCCTGCCCCAAATCACTTTCAGAAACCAGCTCCAAAAGCTAGGCAAAACCCCGTTTTATTTTGAGTTGGATACTTCCTATACCAACTTTGCAAACAAGCCCAATGCCTCATCAACGCTTGAACTGACTCAAAGATTTGATGTGCATCCGCAAATATCCATGCCTATTAACAAATGGCCCTGGCTGAACATCACTCCCAGGTTTGGGATCAGGGAGACCATTTATGACCACGGTAAGACAACCGCCTCTGCAAGCTATAGTGAACCTCAACTCAGAACTGTTTATAACTTTGATACTACAGTGACAGGTCCTTCCTTTACAAAAACCTTTTTGTCCAAAAAGAAGGGAGGAGCTTCTTACAAACATCTCATTGAACCGAGAGTTACCTACAACTATATTCCCGATATCGGGCAGGTGGCAAACAGGATTAGCATTACCGATGGGATCGATAGCCTCAGAGAGGTCAACCGAACCCGTTTCTCACTAATCAACCGCCTATTCAAGAAAGTTCCTCAAGGTGATTCTTTCATTACCAAGGAAATAGCAAGGTTTGAGCTTAGCCAGTCCTATGATTTTTTGGCTGATAAAAATGCGCAGGGCAGCAAGGCCTTTTCCGATTTACGGTTCGATCTTGACAGCCGGCTTACTGAAAAGCTTATGTTCAACTTTGATGGAACCTACGATGTTAACGAGTCCTGGTTAAAGAGTCTAAATGTGGAAATGGTGTTCAAGCCTTGGGACAATTTTGGTTTTTATGTGGAAAGACGCTACATTCGTGACAGCTCAACGGATGTTTTGGGCACTATTCGCTGGGGTATAACCAAAAACTGGCAATTTGATTTAACGACACGGTATGATGAGTTAAAAAAGCGTTTCAACGAAAACGATGTCAGCCTTTTTTACCGTACTCAATGCTGGGGAGTTGGACTGGATGTGATCAAACGGACCAATTACACTCAGGGAGAAGCGAAGGACGATACCAGATTTTTATTTCAGCTTGAGCTAAAAGGCCTAGGCGCCTTTGGTTCCGCAGGGAAAAAGATGCTACATAGACGTTTTTAATCAAAATTTCAGGAGAATCTTAATGCTCAATAAAGTTCCAATCATAGATATCGCGGCTCGTTACAAAACAGTGGAAAAAGAGATCAACGAGTCGGTTTTATCCGTTTTGAAAAGCGGCCAGTTTATTTTAGGGCCGGAAGTTTCCAAACTGGAAGAGGAGGCAGCCGAATACATAGGCGTAAAACATGCCGTGGGGGTGGCCTCCGGTACGGATGCCCTGCATCTTGCGCTCAGGGCTTACGGGATTGGAGAAGGCGATGAGGTAATTACTACACCGTTCACCTTTATTGCTACAGTGGAAGCCATTGTTTATACAGGCGCCAAGCCGGTTCTGGTGGATATTTTGCCTGACTCTTACAACATAGATCCGGATCAAATTGAAAAAAAGATTAACGAAAAAACAAAAGCCATTATTCCTGTACATATGTATGGGCAGGCAGCGGATATGGATTCTATATGGGAATTGGCCCAAAAATATGGTTTGAAGGTTATTGAAGATGCTGCCCAGGCATTTGGCGGAGAATACCGTGATAAGAAGTTAAGCGGAATCGGGCATGTAGGTTGTACCAGTTTTTTTCCTACTAAAAATCTTGGCGGGGCAGGGGACGGCGGCATGGTTTTTACAAACGATGAGAAGGTTGCCGGACAAGTGAGAATGCTAAGGGTCCATGGAAGCAAGGATAAATATGTCCACCAGATTGTGGGGTATAACAGCCGATTGGATTCCCTGCAAGCAGCTGTGGTGAGAGTTCACCTAAGACATCTTGACGAATGGAACGATTTGAGGAGGCAGCATGCATCCAAATATAACTCCCTGTTGAAAGGCAATGAAAAAATCGTTCTTCCCAAGGAGTTGGACCAAAATAAGCATGTCTACCATCTTTACTCGGTTAGAGTCAAAGAAAGGGAGAAATGCCAAAGATTTCTTGGAGAGAAGGGGGTATCAACGGCCATCCATTACCCCATTCCTGCTTTTGAGCAGGAATCGTTCAGGTATTTAGGATATAAAGATAAAGACCTCCCGGTTTGTTCTGAAGTTTCGGAGGAAGTCCTTTCCCTGCCCATGTTTCCGGAGCTGAAGGACGAGCAGACTGAGTATGTTTGCAAATGCCTTCTGGAATATCTTGGATAGGTTTTTTGGGGGGGGAGGTGCTTTTAAAGCTTTATAGTATCTGCTCAGGTGAAAAGGCCGAAGGCTGAACCAAATCGAGTATTTCGAAATACCTTAATCAAACTATTCATAACCTTTTTAGTGCTTTTTCCTTCAGACTTCAGTCTTCAGTCAGAACACCTCAGTAGTTACGCTTTATGTTTAACGCACCAACTTTTCCCTGACGTTTCATATAAAGGATCGAGGCCAGGGTTACGCCGATAAAGTCAGCCAAAACATCTTCAGCTTCTACATACCTGCCGGGAACAAAGCTTTGATGATATTCGTCGCTCATGCCATAAAGAGTTCCGATAAATATGGCGATCCCTAAATTGGCGGCACTTTCCTTCCATGACAGCAAGCACCTCATGAGTAAAATCCCAAGGACACCATATTCCAACATGTGGACAACCTTGTCTTCTCCCGGGAAAAGAAGAGCCGGTTTGGAAACTTTCCCTTCCAGGGATGAAACGTAGAAAATCAGGCCGCAATAAGCCAACAGCAGGAATAGATTTAAAAAAAATTCTTTGTTATTGCTCATGTTCATATTCAACCTTGAACCAGAATTACCCTTTTTTGCCCAATTTCCATGAAAGTGGATTCAGGGTTTTTCGGGATTTTTTCTCATTGGGCTTGGCCTGCTCTCCTGTCAACCCAAACCTTCTTTCTCTCTTCCCAAACTCCAGGATGGCTTCCAGAAGGTCCTTATCCTGGTATTCCGGCCACAAAGTATCGGTGAAATACAACTCCGCGTAAGCCAACTGATAGAGGAGGAAATTGCTTATTCGATACTCTCCACTTGTTCTCACCAGAAGGTCCAGTTCAGGAAGAAGGGCCGTAGAAAGCTCCGCTTCAAAATGTTGTTGGTTGATTTCACCGACGTCCAACTCTCCTTTAACCGCCTTTTCGGCGAGTCTTCTGGCAGCGTCCGTTATTTCCCTTCTAGCGCCATAGCTTAATGCCAGGGTAAAAATCAACCCATCATTGTTCTCGGTTTTCCTTTTGGTTTCCGCGATCACTTCCTGGGCAAAATCCGGCAAGTCCTGTATTCTGCCGATGGTGTGGAAGCGGATATTTTCTCTGATCATTCGAGGGGTTTCTTTTAGCAGATATTCCTTGAGCAGCTTCATCAACCCATTGATTTCCATGGAAGGCCGGCCCCAGTTTTCGTCCGAAAAGGCATAAAGGGTGAGAGCCTGAATCCCAACTTTTCTACAGAAAGCGACAACCCTGTCAACTGTTTTGACACCGGCCCGATGCCCGGCGATTCTTGGCAAATGCCGCTTTCGAGCCCATCTGCCGTTGCCGTCCATGATGATGCCAATATGTTTTGGCAGCTTACTTTCTTCTATTTCGCTTGGCAAGCTTAATTCATCCAATTGGAATCTTCCTGGTGGTTGGATTTAGAAAAGCTCCTGTGAATAATCGCAATGAAATAGGTATTGCAAGGAGCTGGGGAGGGAGGTTAATCTTCGAGAATTTCTTTTTCTTTGTCGGCTAGGATTTTGTCAATCTTTTCTACAAATCCGTTCGTGCTATTTTGGACTTTGTCTTGGGCCTTGTGCAAATCGTCTTCGGTGATTTCGCTTTTGCTTTGGGCCTTCTTTAACTCTTCGTTTGCCGACCTTCGTACATTTCTAACCGCAACCTTGCCGTCCTCGGCCAGTTTCTTTACGTGTTTGACTAATTCCTGGCGGCGTTCACCGGAAAGGGGAGGGATGGGTATGCGGATAACGGTTCCGTCGTTGGAGGGGGTAAGTCCCAGGCTGGAGGCCTGGATCGCTTTTTCCATGGCAGCAAGCATGGTTCTGTCCCAGGGTTGGACGGTAATCAGAGAGCCTTCCGGCACAGAAAGGGTGGCCATTTGGTTGAGTGGGGTGGGAGTTCCATAATAATCTACGGCAATGCCTTCCAGTAAAGCGGTGGAGGCCCTGCCGGTTCGCACTCCCGCCAGTTCCTTAGCCAGATGGTCTATAGCGCTGGTCATTTTCCTTTCAGTATCCTCGTATACTTTTTCAAGCATTTTATCACCCCACGTAAGTTCCTACCTTTTTACCAAATAAAGCATTCTTCAAGTTCCCTTTTTTCTTAAGGTTCAAGACAATTATAGGGAGCTTGTTGTCCATGCACAAGGATATGGAAGTAGAATCCATTACCTTTAGATTATCTTTCAAGATTTGCAGATAGGACAGCTTCTGATATTTCTTGGCCTTTTTGTCAATTAGCGGATCAGCCGAATAGATGCCGTCAACCTTGGTAGCCTTTATGATGATTTCCGCGTTCATTTCCACTGCTCTCAAAGAAGCGGCTGTGTCGGTGGTAAAATATGGATTTCCTGTTCCCCCGGCAAAGATGATGACCCTCTTTTTTTCCAAATGCCGCATGGCTCTTCTGCGGACATAGGGTTCCGCCATCTGGTGCATACTGATGGAAGTCATCATTCTGGTGTCCAAGCCCACTTTCTCCATGGCGCTTTGAAGTGCCATGCCGTTAATACAGGTGGCAAGCATGCCCATATAGTCCGCCGTGACACGCTCCATGCCCAGTTCCTCTGCTTCTAACCCTCTGAAGATATTTCCGCCGCCGATAACAATGGCAATGTCCACGCCACACTTGTGAATTTCCTTGAACTCCTTAGCAAGGGAATTGGCTACCACCGGGTCAATACCATAACCACCATCTTTGGCAAGTGCTTCACCTCCAATTTTGAGCAGAATCCGCTTGTACTTTGCTTTAGGAGGCATGTTATTGCCCTATCTGGAATCGGGAGAATTGCTTAACGGAGATATTTTCACCCAACGAAGCCACCTTCCTGGCAATAAGGTCATGAATGGTAATATCCGAGTCTTTAATAAAGGATTGCTCCATAAGGCAAACGTTGCTGTAAAACTTTTCCAGTTTTCCAGTTACGATTTTTTCGATTACCTTTTCCGGTTTTCCCGATTCTTTTGCCTGGTCGGCATAAATTGCTTTTTCTCGGTTCAGGTCGTCTTCGGAGACGTCTTCCCTCTTTACGCAAATGGGGGATTGAGCCGCAATATGCATGGCAAGGTTTTTGGCCAGCGCATTGAACTCGTCGGTTTTCGCGACAAAATCCGTTTCACAATTTACTTCCACTATAACTCCAATTTTTCCACCGGCGTGAATGTAAGTGCCTACAATCCCTTCATTGGCCAAACGGGCACTTTTCTTTTGGGCATCGGCAAGGCCCTTTTTTCTCAAAAAGTCAATGGCTTTTTCCATATCCGCATCGGTTTCTTTCAGCGCTTTTTTGCAATCCATCATCCCAGAGCCTGTTTTTTCTCTGAGTTCTTTTACCATTCCTGCAGTGATACTCATATTACTTTTCTCCTTTTTTTTCTTCAGCAACGGTTGCTTTTTTTTCGGTTTTAGCTGTGGTTGCTTCTATATTTTCTTTAGCATCTGATTTTCCGGCATCGGATGATTTTCCTACAGCTCTTTTTTTCGTGGACTTCTTGGGTTGTTCGTCGGATTTCTTTCCCTCACTCTTTTTTGTATCGGCTTCCTTCTTCTTAGCTGCCTTTTCCTCTTCACGTTCCCTGGATGCAGCTTCGGCAAGCTGTTTGCCTTCCAGAACCGCATCCGCGATTTTTGAAGAAAAGAGACGGATGGAGCGTATGGCATCGTCATTAGCGGGGATAACGAAGTCAATATTCGCAGGATCACAGTTGGTGTCCACCACCCCGATCACAGGAATGCCCAGTTTATTGGTTTCCGCCAAAGCTATCTTTTCTTTTTTTGGGTCGATGATGAATACCGCATCGGGGATACTGCCCATGTCCTTGATTCCGCCAAGAAACTTATTGAGCTTTTCCAACTCTTTATCCAACTTTACCGTTTCTTTTTTGGGAAGGCTGGCGTAAGTATCATCCCGTTTCATTCCTTCAATCTTCTTCAGTCTGCTGATGCTCTTTTTGATAGTGGCAAAGTTGGTCAAGGTCCCACCCAACCATCTCCTATTTATGTAATACATCCCGCATCTCTGGGCTTCCGTCGTAATCAGCTCCTGGGCCTGTTTCTTTGTGCCCACAAAAAGGATTTTTCCACCCTTGGAGGCTATGTCCTTAGTGAAGGCGTAGGCTTCCCAGAATTTCCTTAATGTTTTTTGAAGGTCAATGATATGAATCCCATTTCTGGCCCCATAGATATACTGCTCCATCTTGGGATTCCACCTTCTTGTCTGATGGCCGAAATGGGAACCGGCCTCCAATAATTCTTTCATCGAAATAGCCATAACTTCTCCTGATAAAAGGGTTTAGCCTCCGCTTTCTTCTTCCCTTTACGGTAATAATGCACCCTTACGTAAAAGTCCAAAAGCGTGTGAATTTGGTTCCCCAACAGAGGGGACCTTGATTAACTAAAACCCAATTTTATAGCATATTTTTCATAATAAAGGCAAGGGTAAATAAGCTTTTACCTTGAAAATTACGATCAATTCACTTAGACTAAAGGACTTTATTAACCTCCTGTTTTCCGCGCATGAAAAGACTGCATATTCTAAAAAAGACCAGTAATCCTGAAGCAGAAAGGCTTATGGCGTTCCAAGCCGACAAGGGAGAAACCGTGGAAGTGCTCCTGATACAAGACGCAGTTTTTACAAAAAAATGCTTTGGGGGTTTCACCGTTATTGCCTGCAAGGAAGATGTTGAAGCCAGAAATGTCGAACATCACAAAGCCACCCTGGACTATGGAGAAATGGTTCAAAAGATCATGGCGGCAGATACCGTTACCTGTTGGTAATCATTCCTCTCTCTTAATTCAACAGACCCAGTTATTTATCTTT
Organism: Nitrospinia bacterium; assembly: GCA_029261755.1. Lineage (GTDB taxonomy): Bacteria > Nitrospinota > Nitrospinia > JACRGO01 > JACRGO01 > JACRGO01. The sequence continues at coordinate 19,931 of JAJDAS010000524.1, read as the reverse complement.
CCACTCCGGGAGCTTGCTCCCCGTTCTTTTCCTCTTTCAATGTTTCCAGTTTGCCGGCTGGCTTTATTATAGTGTCCTTTCGGAGTTGAGATTTTATGACATGTGATTACGAACAACTTTACCGCCGTGTGAACAAACCCGCCCAATACCTTGGCTCTGAATTAAATGCCGTTCAGAAAAAGGGGCCTGGAATTCAGCTTCTCATGGCTCTTGCCTTTCCCGATCTCTATGAAATTGGGATGTCTCACCTCGGCCTCAACATTTTGTACCACATTTTAAACGGCAAGGAGGCTATTGCCGCCGAGCGGGTTTATGCTCCCGCATCGGATTACATCGAGGAACTCGAAAAGTTAAACCTCCCTTTGGCCTCCCTGGAGTCCAAAACCCCTCTGAACCAATTTGATGCAGTGGGATTCACCCTCCAGTACGAACTCACCTACACCAATATTCTGCTCATGCTTTCCCTTGGAAAAATTCCAATCCATACCGCAGAAAGAGGAGAGGGCAATCCCCTCATTATTGGAGGAGGCCCTTGTGCCTTCAATCCCGAACCTATATCCCAATTTTTCGATCTCTTTTTGATTGGCGACGGGGAAGAGGGCATTGTGGAGATAGCCGAGATGATAGCTTCCGCAAAAAAAGAGGGATTGAGTAGAGAGGATACGAAAAGAAAGCTTTCTGAGATAGAGGGAGTTTATGTGCCTGAACTCTATGAAGTTTCTTATCATGATAGCGGCGCTGTACGGGAAATCAGGCCCAAAAATTCAGCCAAGCCCAATATAAAGAAACGCTTACTAAAGGATTTAAACCAAATCGAATTCCCCACTAAACCCATAGTCTCCTTTGTTCAATTGGTGCACGACAGGCTTTCCGTGGAAATTGATAGAGGCTGTACCCAAGGTTGCAGATTTTGCCAGGCTGGAATTATCTATCGTCCGGTTAGGGAAAGATCTTCCAGAAAGGTGGAGGAACTTCTGGATAAGGCCCTTGCGGCCAGTGGATATGAGGAACTTTCACTTTTGTCATTAAGTTCAGGTGACTATTCCAGGATCAATTTCCTCGTGCCTCATTTGCTTCGAAAATATCGGGAGAAAAAGATAGCCCTGTCTCTTCCCTCATTAAGACCGGGAACTATTCACAGGGATTTAATGGAAGCCATCAAAACGGTGAGGAAGACCGGTTTTACCATTTCCGCTGAGGCGGGAACAGCAAGGCTAAGGCAGGTGTTGAACAAAAACATCTCCGAAGAAGATATTTTGAAAACAGTGACCGATTTAGCAAGCCTTGGGTGGGAGCACCTCAAGCTCTATTTTATGATCAGCTTACCCACTGAAACGGAAGAGGATATACGCGAAATCGAAAAATTTTGTAAGCTTATTTTAACAACGGCCAATCAGAACAAAAAACAGATCAAGAACATCAATCTTGGGATAGGAATCTTTGTCCCCAAGGCTCATACGCCTTTCCAGTGGATAGGGCAGGAGAGCCTTGAAGCAGTGAAAGAGAAGGTTGCCCTCTTGAATTCCCTTTTTAAAAGAAAGAGAGAGTTCTCGTTAAAGAAGTTGAGGCCGGAAATGAGCTTCCTGGAAGCCGTTATGGCAAAAGGGGATAGAAGAATGGGAAAGGTTATCGCAAAAGCCTTTGAAAAAGGTTGCCGATTTGACGGTTGGGGCGAATGGTTCCGCTTTGAGCTTTGGCAAAAGTCCTTTGAGGATTGCGGCCTTGATCCCACTTTTTATGCCAACAGAAATATACCTTTGGAGGAAACTCTCCCATGGTCGCATATCCATTCAGGCATTTCGGAAGAATATTTGAAGAAAGAATACCAAAATGCCTTCCAGGGTACTGTTACGGAAGATTGCCGGACTGAGAAATGCCAACTGTGTGGGATGGAGTCGGAATGCAAAAAGGTTCTTGCAAAAAATATTGACGAAGAACATTCTCCCGCTTTGGAAGAGGGTGGACCTTACCACAGTTTACCTTCCACGGTTAGAATGCGATTTAAGAAAACCGGCTCTATAAAGTATATCTCCCATCTGGACTTGACTCGAGTATTTCACAGGGCATGCCAAAGGGCCGGCTTGCCGCTTTTCTTCTCCCAGGGGTTTCATCCTCACCCGAAAATTTCCTATGCCTCGGCCCTCTCTTTAGGGGTGGAAAGCTTGGCGGAGTATGCAGAGATCCAATTCAACACCATCATAGATTCCGATTTGGTTCAAAAAAGACTGAATGATGCCCTTCCTGAAGGTATTGAGATTTTAGAGGCTAAGTCTCTCCCACCCTTATCCAGCCCACTTTCCAACTCTTATAATAAGATCGATTATGAGGTAACCTTACGATGTGGCAGGAATGGCAAAAAATTGTTTGAAGACTGGAAGGAACTGGAGGACATGCTGCAAAACGTTTTTGACGCAGATGAAATGATCATCGAACGTATTCGTAAGGGTAAAACGAAAAAAGTAAATCTGCGGCCTTTTATAGGAAAAATCGAGATTACGGAATTTTCGGAAAGCCTGGTTCGGCTTGGAATGATCTTGCTGGTTATCGACTCCAAACAGGTACAGCCCAAGGATATATTAAAAAAGATGGTGGGTGCAGGAAGGTTCGATGAGTGGGAAACGGACGTGGTGAAGCAGAAAGTTCATTTTCAGTAGAAGAAAAAACTTTTTTGTTCTTTTTTTGTGCCTTTGTGACATAGTGGTAGGTATTAACTATAAATGCTTCCCTTCGATTTCCAGATAGGGTTTGCACTCTTCCATGAGCTTTGCGAATTTTTTCGGCTTTAGCGATTGTGGACCATCCGAGTAGGCCGTTTCAGGATTTGGGTGAACTTCGATCATGAGGCCGTCTGCTCCCGACGCTATGGCCGCCTTGGCCATGGGCGCCACCAGATGCCAATACCCCGTGGCATGGCTCGGATCCACAAACAGAGGCAGATGGGTTTCCGCCTTCAATACCGGTATGGCGCTCAAATCCAGGGTGTTTCGGGTAGCCGTCTCGAAGGTCCTGATGCCCCGCTCGCAAAGAATCACTTCTTTGTTTCCCTCGGACATTATATACTCCGCCGACATGAGGAACTCTTTGATAGTGGTCATCATCCCCCTCTTCAGGAAGACGGGTTTAGGTATTTTCCCAATCTCTTTGAGGAGAGAGAAGTTCTGAACGTTCCTGGCGCCCACCTGCATGATATCCGTATACTTTGCCACCAGTTCCACTTCTCTTGGATTCATCACCTCCGTTACGATGGGGAGTCCGGTGGCCTCTCTGGCCTCCGCAAGAAGCTTCAATCCTTCCTCCTCCATTCCCTGGAAGGAATAGGGAGAGGTTCTTGGCTTATAAGCCCCACCACGCAGTATCTGAGCGCCTCCCTCTTTAACGGCCTTGGCTGTTTCCAAAACTTGTTCCCTCGACTCAACGGAACAGGGACCTGCCATAACGACAAACTGGTCACCGCCTATTTTAACTCCATTAACGTCAATGACCATCTTTTCTTTGTGAAGCTCTTTACTGGCTAATTTGTACGGCTTCAGTATTTCTATGACGTTCATGACTCCCGGCGTGGACTCCATGGAAGTTTTCAGGGCAGCCTTTCCTCGTTCATCTCCAATAGCGCCGATCACCGTTTGTTCCACGCCCGTAATCACGTGGCAGGTATAGCCGAATGCCTCAATCTTTTTTTTCGCGCCGTTAATTTGCGCCTCGCTGGCATCATTTTCCATTACTATGATCATTTTTTTTCCTCATTTGGTTGGTTGAAATTAGTGGCTCTACTTACAGGTTTTTCGACAACTCTCTGCCTAGCTTCTCTTCCACGCTCTTTATTTTTGCAGTCAGTCGTCCATCTCGGCCCTTTCTGTAGTCTATCTTCATGCTGCACGTAATCCGGTTACAGTCTTCACTCATTCGCTCAAAGCAATCTTTTACCACTCCCATCACCTGATCCCAGTCGCCCTCCAGGACTGTACCCATGGGGTTTAATCTATAGTCTATTCCTGACCTATCAATGATATCCAGGGAACGGGATACCTGCTTGCTGACGCTTTCCCCTTTATCCAGGGGAGTCATGGAAAATTCTAACAAAACAGACATGGTTTTCTCCTAAATGAAAGTTCAGCTACATTTTCACCAAAAATCCCTTATAAACCGTCATCTTCTGGAAAAGAATGAGACCGGATATCATCATCATGGCCAAACCGCAAAACTTGATGATGATGGGTCGAAGCATCTTGCCTTTACTCACGGACAGGATGAATACAAGCCCGAAAAAACTTATGGCCAACGCCGAAACAAGTCCGGTAGTGTATATCAGCATGAACCAAACACCCTCGGAAAAGGCATTGGGGTCTTTCACCATATTATAGATTTTCGCCAGGGTAGGGGTGATGCATGGCTGGTAGGCGAGTCCTAAAATAGCGCCCACCAGGAAGTTTCCAGTAAGCCTCAGCGGTTTGGTGAAGGTTTCGGGAATTTTCAGGAAGCCGAGAAAATAGAAACCGCATAAAAATAGAAAAACTCCGCCAATCTGGAGAAAAATTGGCTGGTATTTGAACAGCAAAGCAGCAAGGCCGGTGGTGGAAGTTCCCAGTATATAATAAACAATTCCGAACCCAAGCAAACAAGAGAATAGCAGTGTGAGAGTTCCACCAAGCTGATCTTTCCAGTCGCTATTTCCCATTTCCAGCAGGCTGTTAGCAGTAATTGTTGCAAAGAGGAAGGGCACCACCTGCAAGAGACAAAGGATCCAGATGGAGAAAAAATTGAGGGCGCCGCCCAAAAGGGCCTGGGAAATAGACATCTTAAATTAGTTTCTCCAAATGAGGTTGTAAGTCCTCGTATTTTTTAACTTTTCCTGAAAAGATGGAGGCGATCTTCCCTTCGGAATTTACGAATACGGTGACAGGAGGAGTGGCAATTCCAAAGAGATTTCCCACCTCATTATTTACATCCGGGCCAGCGGGAAAAGTGAGGTTATGCCGAGACACAAAGGAGTTCAAACTCTCTCTGGTATCCTGGAATCCCACACCCACAAAACTTACCCCTTTGGAAGCATATTCCTCATGGGCTCTTTTCAGAAAAGGAACGGAAAGGTTGGCGCATGGACACCAACCGGCAAAGAAGAAAAACACATGGGGTTTTCCCAGGATTCCTTTGCCGGTGATCTCCTTGCCGTCAAAGAGCTCCAGCCGGAAATCCGGCGTCGAATCTCCCACTTGCAGCGGCATAATGGGCGTCTCGAAAAGAAAAAAGGCGCGAAGGATCAATCCCGCCGCAATAAGCAGGATGATCTTGTTCCAGTTGAACGATTCGGAAATGGCTGTGGAGCTATTATCCTTGATGGCTGTATCCATAAGAGGGTACAATTCAAGATTGGTTAGAGAGACAATTTACGGAAACCTTTGTTTAATAGGGCTAGAATACAATACCCCTTAGTTTACTTGCAACAGATGCGAAGTAGATCGAAAGGGAATGATTTTACCACTAAGACTCAAAGTCACAAAAAACTTTCTCAACCACGAATTTCACTAATTGCACTAATTTTTTATTTGTGGAATCCGTGAAATTTGTGGTTCCGTGTTTTTGACTTTAAAGATTATTTAGATTGTAAGAGATTTAATTTCAGGTTTAAGATGACTACCCTCGCTATCATTTCAGATACCCACGGTGCACTTACCACCGAAAACTTTGAAGGCCTTTTTCCCTCGGATTCCAGGGTCATCACCCTGGGAGATATCTCCAACAAGGAGATGAAAATCATTAAGAGCCATCACACTATCCTTGGAGGGGTGAAGGGGAATTGCGACTGCAACAGTTCGCTACCGGCATCCGATACCCTGGAAGTGCAGAATACCCGGATCTTCATGACCCATGATCCCGCACGATTAAAAATCCCTTCAAGAACGGAGGACCGGGAGAACGGATACGACATCGTGCTATTCGGCCATCTCCATAAACGTTACCATGTGGAGGATAATGGCATCGTTTATTTTAGTCCGGGATCCTTCGTGAAACCCAGGGACCATTTCGGGCCATCCGCCGGGATTATTGAGATAAAGGAAGGGGAGTACGATTTTCGGTTTTTGGATGTGGTTCTTTGAAATTCACTACGGAATGGCACGGAACGACACGGAATAAAAAAAAATAACTACATTTGTAGGTCTTTTGGGGCGCGGTATAACCACATGAAGCAAACAGTAAATAGACTATGTACAGCGTGTGAGGGTGCGGGAGTACTCAGAATAATGTCCGGGGTCTATATATGCAAAGATTGTATAGCGGATATCAGTGCTGAAATCGACAGGCTCAGGGCTGAGGAAAAACCTGCAAATGTTTTGCAAATAGCCAAAAAGCAACTACGCGACACACAAAATGCCACGGCTTACCTGTTACGGGATGTGCCTGAAAAGACGTTACATTCCCTAAAGCAGCGCGCACTGGATGAAGGGACCAACGTAAGGGCCATCATGCTTCAAGCTATTGAGGCATATTTAAATTAACCACTTGCCTATCTAAATAACTCAGCTAAGGAATGCAGGAAACTAGGAAAAAACCTGAAAAGCAAAAAAGTGTAAAGATTCTTCCTGCCTTTCCTGTCTTCCTAAGAGAATGGTTTTATTCGCGTTAATTTGCGACCATGTTAAAGGGAAAGGGAAAGCAGGATATGAACCGGAGGGCCAAACAGATGGAAGGGTGCAGCAATCGAAATTTTAAATCCCAAAAACCTTAAACCCCTGGCCCACGGAATACACGAAAAGATACGGAATAAAAACAACTACATTTGTAGGTATTTCTCGTTACTGTATAACCACCTGTTTTCCGTTCTCTGTCTACTGTCTACTACATACTGCCTTTTGTTATTTCTGAATTCCTTGTGCTCAAAGAATACCGCTAATAAGCCAGTGGATAACCGGAACCGTATTCGCCAGGGTATAAGCCAGGGCGGCCATGAGCAAGACCCCCAGCCACCATTCAAGCCAGACAAAGATTTTGGCATTCAGAATCCAAAACATCTTCCCGGAGATGGTGGTGTCCCTGGGGCCGATTTTGAAGAGTATGACGGAGCTAAATCTGAGGGCAGTCGTGAGTTTCCAGGGAGTCGATTCCCCAGGATCGGCGAGGTAATCCCTGGTGAAATCCCGGAACCTAAGTTTGAAGGTGAAATCCCTTTCGGGTTTGGGGGGAGCGTGCCTTTCAAGGTTGGCCCCGATCCAGTAGAGGAGGGTAAAGAGCAGGTTTAAAACCAAGGCACATACTGCAATCCTCTCGATTTTCGTCCCGTAGCCGGAAATGATTCCCCATGCTTGCCAAAGCATTCGAAAGAGCTTCTTCCACCATGGGATTTTTTCCGTTTTCTTTTCTTCCAGTTCTGCATTTTCTCGATGGTAATAGGCGGAATTGGCGTCACTCAAAAGGTTTCGGGCTCGGAAGTTTTCCTCCAGTCTTTTGAAAACCTTAGAAAGGTTTTCTATGCCTTCTTCTTTCCTTGTTTCGGTTTCTTCAATTTCCTTGTCACTGAAACTTTTAATCATGTTTTCGTCCTTTTTGATCCAGGATTCAATGGGAGGGAATTGAGCCCAGCGAATCCACAGATCCTTGAAATTCAGGTAAGAAAGAGAAAACTTTTTAGCCTTTTTGAAGGCAGCTTCCCTGAAATTCGCCTCCTTCTTGAAGTTCACCTTTTCAAAGGCCATGGGACCTAGGAACTTTGTTCTGAGAAAAAAGGCGTCCGATTCGAAGGTTACGAAACGGAAGACAGTGGAAAATGAGGTAGTTGTTTCCTCCCCCTTATCCACTTTCCCCTGCGGTTCCTTTTTTGAAGCCTCTTCTGCTTTCGATGGAGATTCTTTCACAAGCTGTCCAATAGCTACATCGGAAAAATCCACATCCTTCTCAAAGACCAGATCCTGAAAATGGGCTTCGGTAATCACAGCACCCCGGAAATCGAGACGGCTGGGAAAAACCCTGGGGCTTTTATTGTTGTTAAAGTCCAACTTTCTGATTTTCGAACCACGAAAGTCGGCGTATCCATGAAAACCGGCCTTTACGAGGTTTAATGAATTAAGAAAAATTGAATCTTTAAAATAGGCTAAATTGTTAAATGTGGTGTCAAAGAAGTTAGCTTCTCCACTGAACGTTGTGGAAGAGAAGTTAGCACCACCGCTGAAAGTTACGGATTTGAAGTAAACACCTACACTGAATTTGGCGGATTTGAAGAAAGGCTCTCCACTGAATGCTGCGCCAGAGAAGTCAGCCTCTCCACTGAATGTTGTGTCAGAGAAGTTAGCTCCTCCTCTGAATGCTGCGGAAGAGAAGTTAATAGCTTCTCCCATTAAGGAAGTTCCTCCACTAAATTTTGCGGAAGAGAAGGAAACAGCTTCTCCCATGAAGTTAGCTTCTCCACTGAATGTTGCGGAAGAGAAAGAAACTCCTCCACTGAATGTTGCGTCAGAGAAGTTAGCCATTTCACTGAATGTTGCGGAAGAGAAGGAAGCCTATCCATTGAATGTAGCCAAAGAGAAGGAAGCTTTTGCACTAAATGTTGCGGAAGAGAAATAAGCATCTTTATGGAATGTGGCTGAAGAGAAGTGAGCCTCCCCATGGAATGTTGTGGAATAGCAGGAAACAACTTCATGGAATGTAGCAGAATAGAAAGAAGCTTCTCCAGTAAATATGGCGTATTTGAAGAAAGCATCTCCTCGGAAAATTGTTTTTTCATCGAAAAAGACATCTTTTTCAAATAAAGTTGATTCTGCAAAAGTGGAATAATAGTCACCCTCTCTCCCGTTTTTGTTTATTTTCGACTTAATTTCAGAATTTTTGATTTTGATTTTATTTTTTACTATCCGAAAGGATTTTGTCGAATTCTTCTTCAGGAATTCCTTCTTTTTTTCTTCTTCCCAGTTTTCGGGAAGGTTTACCGTAGTTAACTTTATTTTCGGCAAGATACTAAAGTCCAACCCTCTTTCAATGATCGAATTTTCGATTGAAATGTTAGAAAGCTTTTCTTCCCATTGTGCTTCAATCCTGATGATTTCAAGAATATCATCACCATTAACGCGGCAACCGGAAACAGTTTTTCCTTGTCTAAATTGTTCATGGAGAGTTTTTTTGCCCAGGATTTTCTCTTTGTCCTTGCATGGGAAAATATTTTTTTCTTCCTCCGCCAATAGCTGGGGGGAAAAGGAGAGGAGAGAAAAGATTATGAGAATGGGGATTAAGAAAGCTTTATGGAAAGGCATGGTTTGCTCAGCGCCAATGGGATAGTACAAAATAGAGTAGGAGAGGGAGCTTGGAAAATGGTTTATGGAAAATGGATAAAATTTTAACTATGCTTCATGTTCTCCGTTCTTTACATTCTGTGGCAATGACTTTATTTTAAAAAAAAGAAATTTAACGCAGAGTTCGCAGAGAACGCAGAGAACGCAGAGAAAAACCAAAAAATAAATTATTCTTTTTCCCTCTTTAAATCTTTTCTCAGCGGCCTCTGCGCCTCTGCGTTAAAATTGTTTTTCGTTATTAACCTCTTTTCTTGAAGTTTTTTTCGTGATTTTTCGTGCATTTCGTGGGCTAGGTTTTGGGTTTTAGTTGTTTCTTGTAATAAGAAAGAGTTCTATGGGAATAATATAAAAACCATTCCGCCTTTCAAGTTTTTCCCTGGAAATCATGATGCCTTCCTTAAATCCAAGCTTATCCATCATCTTGAAATCTGAAAATCCCATCTTTTTCCGGTATTTCAGCCCACCAAATATTTTGATTGTATATTTGAACAAACATGATATTCCTAATATCATAAAAAGTTGAAATATGATATTTGTAATATCAAATTGTGAGGCCAGGGTCAATGGACAGGGGATATAAAAAGTCACATGGTTAACGGGAAAGGGGTAACTGCTCAGGCCGAGGCAAAGGTTCAGGCTAAGAAAGGAAAAAGACTTCCCACAGTTTCTCCAGTATTCCCCCATTCCATTATTCCACCACTCCATTAGTCTTTTTGTCCACATGGCACATGTCACAACTCTCTGTTATATTCGTGGCCTCTTCCCCGTTATGGCAATGGCCGCAATATTTCCCGCGTTTCATGTTGCTCATGGTGAGTAGACCTAAAGAATCGGAGCTTCCTTTCTCCATGGAAAAGAGGTTGTCATGGCACTCCCCGCATTCCGGGAACATGGATTGGTGAAATTCGTGACTGAATCGCACGGGAGCTAACCCTTCCGTATCTTCGAACCAGAAAATCTCTTCCTCTTCCGTTTCCTCGGTCTCTTCTATGGGTTCCTCGCCCAGGATGGAATCCAGCTTGTTCTCCGCAGCCTCCAGGAGACTCTTGGAATAACCCACGTTGTGGACCCCCGGACTCTGCTTCACGAAGAAATAGTTGTATCTGGCTTCCTGATATAGTTTGTTCATTTTCGGATCTTCCGGCTTAGGTCCCACTTTCTTTTCTCCTTTTTCCATCTTTTCGCCAACGGCCTGGAGTCTGGTTTTGATGAAACCCTTCCATTTGTCCAAAATATCCCCATAACGCTCATCGTTATGGCATTCCACGCAACGTTGCTTAACGGTGGTGAGAGTCCTCCCCTTGAAGTCCGGACTGACTACGGGAGAAGGATCGTTGTGGCAGCCGATGCAGTCCACCCCGGCCTGGAACATGGGACCCGGTTTGTCCGGCACTCCTTGTCCACCTCTTCCGCTATAGAGCATCTTGACGCCAGAATGCTTCGCGAGATGGCAGGAGCGGCAGTCCGATCCTTCCATCTTGGCCTTGTGGTCTATCTGGTGGCTGATGTCGTCATGGCATAAAAAACACTCCACATGTGCCACCACGTGAATTTTGTGCAACTTTTCCTTATCTTCTTTTATCTGCAATCGTTCCTGAAAGTCATGGCATTTGAAACAGGTGCTTTCTTCCACCTTTCCCCCTCCCTTTACTACGTGGCTATGGCATTCGTGGCAACTAATGTTCCCTTCAATGTATTTTTCGTGTTCAATATTTTTGGAGCCCAGTGAGATCACTTTTGGGAAGGTCTTATGGCAGAGGCGACAGTCGGCATCTGGTATTCTCTCTTCTTGGGATTCCCAATCCACCCCTTTTAGGTGGCAGAGGTAGCAATGGGTCTCATTCACGGAGATATGTTTTTCTCCTTTCAAAGGGGAGTGGCAGGAGGTGCAGGTGAGATCGCTCTGAAGTCCGGGTTGAAAATGCGGTTGATGGTTGAAGGCGGCCTTTCCCTTGAAGGGTTTTGTTTCCCCAAGTTCGGCCTTCACATGGCAGCCTTCCTGCAAACAACTGGCGTCTTTGATGTTGGCAAAGGGTTTCGGACTGTAAGTGTTGGTTAGATATTGAACCAGGAGGGCGCTTGCCTGCCATTTTCCCTTCAGGCTGCCCGCCAGGCCCGGCTCGAAATGGCATTTGACGCAAGCGATATCATTATGCTTGGAGGTGGTCCACGATTGGTAGAAAGGTTCCATGATATGGCAGCTGCGGCAAAAGGAGGGAGTGGAGCTATAGAAAAAGATCCCTCCCGCGAAAAGTAATGCCAGGGTAAAGAGGCTTGCAGTGATAATGGCTAATTTTTTTAGCACATTCTTTCCTGAAGGAGTAACGAGTGACAAGTTGAAAAAATCGTAATTACTCAGGTTAGCCGGTTAAAGGTTCTATCGTGGGCAAGGAGATTCGGCTTTAAAACCATGAGATATTTTCATTGAAAAACCTAAGGTATTTCCGAGCTTTATTCATTTAAGACGCTCACAATACTGGCTTTTATAACATTGAATGGCACAGAAAAAAAGAAAAGAAATTCTGTGTGGTTTTGTATTTCTCTGCGTTCTCTGCGCCTCAGCGTTAAATTCTTACGTTCTTAAATCTTTTAGGTTAACTTTTCAATGTCTAAAACTTATAAAGATCCTTCCCTAAATCGCTTAGCTCTGATTGTACTGTAGTCCATGGTAGCTGGCAAGAAGCATTTTTTGTGCTGGAAATAGGTTCATACGCCAGAGCTAAAGGGATGGCTAAGATCTTGCGTTTAAAAGTTTTTTGTGTTAGCTTGTTATGACTTGATCGAGCAAGGCAGAAGTGGGCTTTTTTTTGAGCCCACTTTTTTTTTACAGGAGTGTTTTCAATTTTCCTGGCTTGCGGAATATAGGTTAGTGAACGCAATTTTATATTTGTTTCGGGATAGGGACCATGAGTGTTGAAATAGTTCAAATCATTGATGCAATCAGCCATGAAAAGGGGATTGATCGTAAAGTAATGATTGAGGCCATTGAGGCTGCGGTGCTTTCTGCTGCTCGAAAGCGGTTCAACCCTGAGCTGGAACTGTCGGTTACCTTCGATGAAGCCACAGGAGAAGCCGAGCTTTTTTTGATGAAGGACGTGGTACGTACTGTTTCCAACGAGGAACTGGAGATTTCCTTAAAAGATGCTAAGAAGGTGGACCCCGATGCCAAAAGAGGGGAGAAAGTAAAGATTCCAAGCCAATTAAAAAACCTTGGTAGAATCGCAGCTTTAAATGGCAAACAGGTAATTATGCAGCGTGTTCGGGAGGCCGAGGCGGAAATTCTCTACAACAGCTTTAAAGATAAAATCAACGATGTGATAAGCGGCATAGTCTTGAGGCAGGAACGTGGAGATATTATTATGGATTTCGGCAGAATCGAGGGTGTCCTCCCAAGGAAAGAACAGGTGCCATCCGAAAAATTTAGAAGAAACGACCGGATTAGAGCCTTTGTCCTGGATATTAAAAGAGGACCCAAAGGGGTATACGCCTTGTTATCAAGAACACATCCAGGCCTTATTTCCAGGCTATTTGAAATTGAGGTTCCGGAAATTCATGAGGGAATTATTGAAATCAAAGGAGTGGCCAGGGAACCAAGTGGCCGATCCAAGATTGCGGTACTTTCCAAGGAGAAAGATGTTGATCCGGTTGGAGCTTGTGTGGGGATGAGAGGAGTCCGCGTTCAATCCATCGTAAACGAGCTGATGGGTGAAAAAATAGATATCGTGGAATGGTCGGAAGAACCCTCCGTTTTCGTAGCAAACGCCCTCAGTCCTGCAAAAATTGCCAGGGTGAACCTGAGTCCCGAGGGAAAAACCATGTCGGTTATCGTTCCGGACGATCAGCTATCCCTTGCTATTGGAAAAAGGGGGCAAAACGTTCGCCTTGCTTCCAACTTGATCAAATGGAGAATTGATATCAAGGGGCAAAACCAATTGCGCCAGGAATTGGAACTCAGTGAAGAAAAACTTCAAAAAAACAAGGAATTTCTATTGGCCACCCTTCAGGCAGAGGAAAATATTCAAGAAGAAGATATTAATAATCTGTTGAATTATGGCCTCCAAAGCTTCAAAAAAGTGATTGAAAAAGGTAAGGAAGGGTTGGTGGAAGTGGGATTTGCAGAGGAGAAAGCGGCTGTGCTTTTTGATCTTTCCGAGATCAAACACAAAGAAGAGATAGAAAGAGAAAAAGAACTCGCCGAAAGTGCAAAAGATCTTGAAGCTGCTATAGCGAAGGAAAAAAAGGATGCTCTCCTGAAGGCGGAAGCTTCTGCTACTGAACAAGTGGATTCAACGAAATCCGGGGAAAAGGAAAATGTTGAGACCGTGGAAAATATTGAGGAGTTTCCTTTAGAGAAACTGCCCGAGATTCCGGAATCGGTAATGGCACGATTGAAAGCTGCCGGGTACCAGACTGTGGCGGAAGTGTCCGGTGCGGAAGCTAGTGAACTGATTGAAGAAGGACTGGCTCCACACGAGGCGGAAGACTTGCAGCAGAAAACGATCAAATTTTTGGAGCTTTACGAAAAGGTTTAGTTGTTTTGCCGGCATGGTTTGCCTGAACTATATTTAACGTTAATTAATTTAATTTTGGAAATAATCGATGGGTAATATTCGCGTACATTATTTGGCTTCGGAACTTGATATCCAAAGCCCTGAATTGATCAAACTCCTTAAAGATGAAGGGGTGAAGGTCAAGAACAAAATGAGTTCTGTGGATACTGAGACTGCGGAGCTTATCCGAAGCATAGTCGAGGAAAAAAAGAAAAAAGAAGAAGATGATGATCTTCAAATTCGGCAGAAAGACATTGTTATTTCCATAGGTGAAGCAACTAATCTGAAAGACCTTGCTGAAAGTATGGGTGTCGTGGGTACGGAGATCATCAAGAGGTTGATGAAGCAAGGAATCATGGTGACCATTAACCAAGTAGTTGACCAAGAAACCGCCAAGAAAATTTGTGATGATTTCGGCTTTCAGAGTAAGGAAATCACTATCGACAATGAAATAGAAACCGATGAAGAGGATAACGAAGAAGACTATGCCTTCCGGCCCCCGGTGGTTACCATTATGGGGCATGTTGACCATGGAAAAACCACATTACTGGATGCGATTCGGAAAACCAGGGTTACCGATACAGAGGCAGGAGGCATTACTCAACATATCGGAGCTTACTCTGTCCAAATTGACCGCGGAAAAATAACGTTTTTGGATACCCCGGGACACGAAGCCTTCACGGCTATGAGAGCAAGGGGTGCCCAGATAACGGATATCGTGGTATTGGTGGTAGCTGCAGATGACGGCATCAAGCCGCAAACCGAGGAAGCGATAGATCATGCCCTCGCGGCTAAAGTTCCGGTGATTGTAGCGGTTAATAAAATAGACAAACCAGGCACCAATCCGGATAAGATCAAAAAGGATCTTGCGGACTTCAACCTGATCCCCGAAGAATGGGGAGGTTCCACTATTTTTGCCAACGTCTCCGCTTTGAAAAATGAAGGGATTGAAAATCTTCTGGAAATGATTCTCCTTCAGTCCGAGATCATGGAGCTTAAAGGCAATCCAAAGCCCATGGCCCGAGGGGTTGTGTTGGAATCAAAACTCCATAAGGGAAAAGGGCCGGTGGCAACCATCCTTGTACAGAAGGGAACACTGAGAGTGGGTGATATTTTTATCGTCGGCTCCAGTCACGGACGAGTTAGAGCGCTTTTTAGCGATTGTGGCAAGAAAGTCAAATCGGCTATTCCCTCCATTCCTGTGGAAGTCATTGGTCTGAATGATGTCCCAAAAGCAGGTGACGGTTTTGTAGTCGTTCAAGATGAGAAAAGGGCCAGGCAAATAAGTACTTCCCGGACTCAAAAACAGAGGGAAGACTCTTTGCTTGCGGGAACCAGAATTACACTGGATGACCTTTATAAGCAAATCTCCGATGGAGTGGTGAAAATCCTCAACATCGTTATCAAAGCGGATGTACAGGGATCTGTGCAGGCCGTAAAAGAATCATTGATAAAAATGGGCACTAGCGAAGTCCAGATCAAAGTGATCCACGGTGGTGTTGGCGGTGTCACGGAATCGGATGTTCTCCTTGCCTCCGCCTCTAATGCGATTATCATCGGATTCAATGTCAGGCCAACCGATAATGCCAGGGTCATCGCGGAAAGAGAGAGGGTGGATGTAAGACTTTATACGGTGATTTACAACGCTATCGGCGATGTCAAGGCAGCCATGGAAGGGCTACTCGAACCGACTCTTTCCGAGAAGATAAGCGGCAAGGCAGAGGTAAGAGAGGTTTTTGTCATTCCAAAATTAGGGAAAATCGCGGGTTGCTATGTGCTGGATGGAACCATTATCCGAAATTCCGA
This sequence comes from Nitrospinia bacterium, assembly GCA_029261755.1. GTDB lineage: Bacteria > Nitrospinota > Nitrospinia > JACRGO01 > JACRGO01 > JACRGO01. The sequence continues at coordinate 4,300 of JAJDAS010000524.1, read as the reverse complement.
AGCGCGTTTGATTCGGGATAGTGTGGTCGTTCACCAGGGGAAAATTTGCTCGCTTAGAAGATTCAAGGATGATGCAAAAGAAGTTGCCTCCGGTTATGAGTGTGGTATTGGGTTTGAAAATTTTTTCGATATTAAAGATGGTGATATCATCGAGCCCTTCACCATCGAAAAAACTGCAAAAACGATATAGTAAAATCTATTTATAATTAAAAAATGGTAACTGGCGGTTGTTCTCTGACCCTTTATCTTCATGGAAATAACTCACTAAAGGGGAAGCGAAGCGTAGTAAAAAGGATCAAGAGCCAGGCTCAAAGCAAATTCAATATTTCCATCTCCGAAGTTGACGAACAAGACAATCATAGAAAAATAATACTGGGACTTGCTACGGTGAGTGGCGATAAAGTCCAGACGGAGAGAGTACTGGAAAATGCCGTCAATTTCATTGAAGACCTTCACCTTGCAGAACTTTTAGAAAGTAGAATTGAAATTTATTAATTGATGGCCAGTTTCGGTTAGCCTAAAAAAAAACCTTTCGACAAGCCCTGCCTCTTCCGACGAAATTTACAGTAACTCCAATTCGGGAATGGAAATCAACCCTTCCCTTTCTTCAAGAGAAAAACTCGTTTTATCCTTTCCTTTCAACCCCTTACCCCATGCAATTCAAGCGCTCCCAACGTGTCAGCGAACTGATTCATGAAGAGATATCTAATCTCTTGATAAATGGCATCAAAGATCCAAGAATAGGCTTTGTGACCCTGGTTAAAGTTGAATTGACCAATGATTTGAAGCACGCAAAAATTTATGTAAGCGTTTTGGGCAACGAAGAAGAAAAGAATCAGACTATTGAAGGGTTGATGAGCGCATCCGGCTTTATACGGAAGGAACTGGGGCGTACGCTAAAGCTCAGGTACATACCGGAACTTAGGTTCAAAATTGATGACTCTCTTGACTATAGCTCTAAAATCAACAAGATACTTTCAGAAATTAAAAGTGAAGAGTCGTGAACCCGGGAAAAATTGGTAATTTTATCTTGAAGTAACAAATCTACGCATACTGTTTTATCGAAAGGTCAAAATGACGGCATCTCTTGAAGGAATCGTCAATATAAACAAACCTGTTGGAATTACCTCTTTCAAGGTGGTTTCCATAGTGCGGAAAATATTCGGAGCAAAGAAAGCCGGGCATACCGGAACTTTAGATCCCAATGCATCCGGGGTGCTCCCAGTTTGCATTGGGAAGGCGACCCGAATAGGGCAGTTCCTGCTAAAGTCCAACAAAGTTTATTTCGGAAGGATGAAGCTGGGCAGTCGAACCGACACCCAGGATGCGGAAGGAAAAATTACGGAAAGGTGTGATGATTTTTCCGTAAGTGAAGAGCAAGTTTTGGATGTTTTTTCCAGGTACATTGGAGAAATAAAGCAGGTTCCCCCTATGTATTCCGCAAAAAAAATAGATGGGAAAAAGCTTTACGAATTGGCGAGAAAAGGCATTGTAATAGAGCGGGAGCCAAAAACCGTAAATATCGCTTCTCTTTCTTTTTTAGGGTTGGAGGATGACGAAATTCTTTTCAGGGCGGAAACATCGCCTGGAACTTATATCCGCACCCTGTGCGATAGCATTGGTAACGACCTTTCCTGCGGAGCCCATCTCAAATCCCTGGTTCGGGAAAAGGTGGGAAATATGGATATTGAGGATGCGACTCCCCTGGACCGGCTACATGAACTAAAAAAAGATGGAAGGCTGAATGAGGTTGTAAAAGACATGAATCAGGCTCTATCTTTTTTGCCCGCTGTCCACGTTGATCTAAAAACCGAATCGGGCATCATTCGTGGACTTCCAATACCAAAACGAGGGTTTAGTCCTCTCCAATGTCCTTTCAAAGCGGAAGATGTTTTTCGAGTAATCGGTCCAAATGGTAAACTGGTCGCCCTCATGGAGTCACTGCTGGGATCGGAAGACTACGAAAAAATTAGTTCGGAAGCTCCTGTGCTGAAATCGAGGAAAGTTTTTGCCAATTGAACTGATTTGCTTTTCTATGTTAAACTAAGACACTTAGGATTTGTACTAAAAGAATCCAAAACTTTAGGGGAGGAGAGAGGAGATGAGTCTTACAAGCGAAGTGAAAACAGCGCTGATCGACGAACATAGAAATCACAATGACGATACTGGTTCACCAGAGGTCCAGATAGCGATCCTGAGCGAAAGGATTCGTTACTTGACCGACCACTTCAAAGTACACAAGAAAGACAATCATTCTCGAAGGGGACTTCTTAAGATTGTCGGCAAAAGGAGACGTTTGTTGGATTATTTGAAAACAAACGATATTGAGCGTTATCGGGGAATTATTGATAAGCTTGGAATTAGAAAATAAGAGAATAGGAGAAATAAACGAATGCGGAAAGTTGTAAAATTAGAAATTGGTGGAAAGACCCTTACCATTGAGTCGGGTGAAATCGCTAAACAGGCAAACGGGTCTGTTCTGGTGAGTTATGAAGAGACCGTGGTTTTTGTATCTGCAGTGGTTTCTCCACAATCGAGGGCAGATATTGATTTTCTTCCCCTCATGGTGGATTACAGGGAAAAAATGTACGCAGCAGGAAAAATTCCGGGAGGATTTTTCAAAAGGGAAGGGCGGCCCGGTGAAAAGGAAACTTTGACAAGCAGGTTGATCGACAGGCCACTCCGGCCCCTTTTCCCGGACGGTTTTTATAAGGAAACTCAAGTCATTTGTTATACGCTTTCCGCAGACCAGCAGAATGATCCTGATATTCTGGCCCTTATTGGCGCTTCGGCAGCTTTAACTGTTTCCGACATACCTTTTGCAGGGCCTATAGGGGCTGTTCGAGTAGGAAGGGTTGATGGACAGTTCGTTGCCAATCCCACTTACGAAGAATTAGAGAAGAGCGACCTCAATCTCACCGTGGCGGGAACGAAGAATGCGATTACCATGGTGGAAGGTGGCGCTGCGGAACTCTCCGAGGAAGTCATGGTTGATGCCCTGGAATTTGCGCAAGGGATTATCAAGCAGGTAGTTTCCTTGCAGGAGGAGTTAGCCGAGGGGTTTGCCAAGGCAAATATGGAGATTCCTGTTGTAGAAAAAGATACGGAACTCTTGGCAAAGGTTTCCGAAATCGCTAAGGATAAAATTTTAGCAGTCTGCCATATCTCCGGAAAACATCAGCAGGATGATGAGTTCAAAAAAATTCGCGAGGAAGCCGTGGCTCAGTTGAATCCTGATGAGGACGGGGAACTCACAAATAATATTAAGAGTGCTTTTGGCGACCTGAAGAAAAGCGTTATTCGTAAGATGATTAGCGGAGAAAGTAAGAGGATGGATGGGCGAGGTTTAAGAGATGTAAGATCCATATCATCCCAGGTTGGCCTTCTTCCCAGAACACACGGTTCCGCTCTTTTTACAAGGGGAGAAACCCAAGCCCTGGTTGTTGCTACCTTGGGAACCGGTTCGGATGAACAAAGGCTGGACAACCTGGAAGGCAAAAAAAACAGGAGGTTCATGCTTCATTATAACTTTCCCCCGTTCAGCGTAGGGGAAACCAAGTTCAACCTCAGCCCGGGTAGAAGAGAGATTGGCCATGGCGCCCTTGCCGAACGAGCCGTCTCCGGTGTGATTCCCGATCAGGAAAAATTTCCCTATACCATCCGGATTGTATCCGAGATAATGGAATCTAACGGTTCCAGTTCCATGGCCACCGTATGTGGTTCTTCCCTTGCCATGATGGATGCTGGGGTTCCCATTTCTGCACCCGTGGCGGGAATTGCCATGGGTCTGATTAAGGAAGATGGGAATTTTGCCGTTCTTTCGGATATCCTGGGTTCCGAAGACCATTTAGGAGATATGGACTTCAAGGTTGCAGGCACCGAGAAGGGGATTACCGCTTTACAGATGGATATTAAGATCGATGGCGTGGACAAAGATTTGATGCAAAGCGCCTTGGCTCAAGCAAAAGAAGGCAGGATGCATATACTGGGCAAGATGACTGAAGCTTTGTCGGACCCCAGGGAAAATCTTTCCACTTACGCGCCGAGGATTTTTACTATCCAGGTAAGGCCTGAAAAAGTTGGTGGTATTATTGGACCAGGAGGAAAGGTCATTCGCGGAATTATTGAGAAGACGGGTGCCTCCATCGATATTGAAGATGGCGGTAGGGTCGTCATAGCTTCACCAGACGAAGCATCTGCTCAGGAAGCTATCCAAATGGTTGAAAATATTGTCAAGGAAGCCGAGGTGGGCAAGATTTATAACGGAAAGGTTTCCAAGATAATGGATTTTGGCGCCTTT
>JAJDAS010000523.1 GCA_029261755.1 Nitrospinia bacterium | reverse complement strand
TTTGAGTTAACACAAGTTTTGAGATAATTGCTTAGATATTTATGCGGCATTTCTGATAATTTGTCTTTCACAAAAAAACTTAGTGAAATATCGTGCCCTTAACGACTACAGGGCACTTCCAAAAACTCTCTCTACATCCCCCTACCCCCCTTTATTAAGGGGGAATCAGTGGTAGGTTTCTTTTAAAAAGTGAGTTTTTGGAAGTGCCCTACAATTAAAAATTAAAAAACACTTAAAATTTTACTACTGGGAAAGAGAATCTATCCCGTTGGACTGATATATGTCATGTTATAATGGCCCATTTGCATAATTTTGTATGTTGCAGTGGCAAGCCAATTGGAATATATTAGAGAGTCAATAATTTGTGTTTTTCAAACCACTTGCTCACAGAGAGAGCAGTGACGAGTGACAAGTTCCAGCAGGTTTTTCGCTGGTACTGTGTCCTTTGTGGTGAAATATCTTTTTTCTTGAATTTCAATAGAGAAATAATGAAAAATTTTAAAGCATGCTCCGGCTTTGTTTCTACCCATTCTCTTTTTTCCATTGCCATCACCCTCTTACTTTCCGCTTTCCTCTTCTTTTCTCCAAGTCAACTCCATGCAGAAGAAGAAACTGACACGGGAAAAGAGCTAATGGCCCAAGCGGATTTTCCATTTGCGGAGGAAGATCCTCAGCTTTGGGGAGAGGAGGAGACCATTTTCTCCGCCACCAAATACATAAAACGCCTCCGAGAGGCCCCGGCAATCGCCACGGTGATTTCGGCTGAACAAATAAGGAACATGGGAGCCAGAAACCTGTTTGATGTCTTGAAAATCGTGCCGGGGATTGGAATTTCCATGAACACCGGATATGGTGTCGTTGGTATAGAATCACGGGGGACCAAGAGCATTTATTCTGAAAAAATTCTTTATATGATTGATGGACATAGGGTAAATGAACTTCTCGCTGGCGGAATTTCTTTTGCCTTCGATGACATGATGGTGGAGAATATCAAGAGGGTGGAGGTAATCCGTGGTCCCGGCTCAGCACTTCATGGGGCTAACGCCTTTGTGGCAGCCATCAATGTGGTCACCAAAGAATCAGAAGATATTGATGGTTTTGATATAAGGGCCGGGGGGGGGAGTTTCGGCACGCAACATTACAATTTGTTGCTGGGAAAGGAATTTTCAGATTTAAAAATAGCAGCCTCCTTTGACTACATGGATACCAATGGCGCGAGGTTGTTTGTCGGGCAGGACTTCATTGGTCAAAGAGGCCGTACGCAAGATTGGAGAGATAAATATGATTTGGGCCTCAAAATGTCTTACGGAGATTTTTCCTTCAATGGGAGATATGTTAATAGAGACTGGGGGTCTTTTATCGGGGTGGCCAATGCCTTAAACGATGAATCAATACAAGAGTTCAGCCAACTCTTCGGAGAAGTGTCTTATAAGCGTTCCGTGGGAGAAAACTGTCATCTTCTGGTGAAGGCTTATTATGATGAATTTCACCATCGGCAATATTGGGAAATATTTCCCGAGGGTGCTATTACAGGTTACCCCAGTGGGATGTTCGGGATTCCGGAATTAAAGAACAGAACTCTTGGCTCGGAAGTACAAGTGGATTACTTTTTAGGGGCCAACAATATCATTACAATTGGGGCTCTTTATGAGTATAAAAAACAGTACGACACCAAGCATACTGCCAATTTCAACCCCCACACCGGCGCCCCTTTGGGCTCCATTCAGAATGTCACATCTTGGGCAAACTGGCAAAAAAATGAATATAGAAAGGTAACGGCATTTTACTTTCAGGATGTGTGGAAATTCACTAAGAACCTTGAAGGAACCTTCGGGGTGCGGTACGACAAATACAGCGATTTTGGAAAAACAGTCAATCCCAGGGCAGGTTTGGTCTGGAATTTCCTGAAAAAAGGGACCCTCAAAATACTTTATGGCTCCGCCTTCAAGGCGCCTAATTTTGTAGAGCTATATCATTCAAGCAATCCTGTTGAAGTGGGCAACCCCGACTTGGCGCCTGAAACCATCAAAACCTATGAGGCATCCGCCGGTTATCAGTTTCATGAAAATTTATGGGCCAATGTCACCTATTTTCATAATAATATTAAAGATGCTATAGGGCGTAGTACCACCACATATGAAAACCTGGGGAAGGTGACAGTGGATGGGATAGAAGCAGAATTGAAGGTGAATTTCAAAAATTCCAATTATGCCTATGCCAACTATACCTGGCAACATCCACGGGACAGCGATACCGGGGAACGGGTTCCCTATGTGTCCACCCATAAGGGAAATATAGGATTTAACTTTGGCTTTGCAAAATACTTCAACCTGAATTCCAACCTCCTGGTGGTGAGTTCCCGGCCTCTTCCCACCACAAGCACAAGAGCGGATTTTGCCGGCTATGAAGTCCTGGACGTAACCCTCATTGCAAAGAATTTTTACAATAATTTGGAATTGAGGGCCTCTGTATACAATCTTCTGGATGAAGAGTATGCGGACCCAGATATCTCAGGGGCCTATCAAGGGAATTTGCCACGGGAAGGGATTAGTTTTATCTGTGAAGCCAGGTATAAGTTTTAAAAATAAGCATTAAAAATTTAACGCAGAGGCGCAGAGAACGCAGAGAAAAGATTAAAAGAAAAGGCAAAACCGGATTTAACAAAGAGGAAAAGAGGAGGGAATAAGAAATAAAAACAAAAGAAAAATAAAAGCTTTTTTAACCACTAATTTCACGAATTACACTAATTATTAAATTTTTATTCGTGAAATTAGTGGTTCCATGTCTATGATTTTAAAAGAAATTCATATTATTTTTACCGGGCTATCTACTTAACTCAACCAGGTACAACATGTAGTGCTTCCAGCTTAATAGCTCCCATGTAGATTTCATTAAGTTTTTATTACATTTTT
>JAJDAS010000522.1 GCA_029261755.1 Nitrospinia bacterium | reverse complement strand
CTACGGGCTCAGGCCAGGCCAGGGAACCCCAGGCGCTCGTGCTGCCTAAAGGCAACACGCAATATTGCACAATTATAGGCGGAACTACGAACCTAAAAACCAGAAAAACAGGGTTTTCGTTCAGGCACTAACTATTCTTTTACGCTCTTTTAATCTTTTCTCTGCGTTCTCCGCGACCTCTGCGTTAAAATTGTTTTTCTTTTTTACCTTGCATCAATCTTTCAATCTCTCAATGTCTCAATGATTCTCTTAATGCAAAACGCATTTTCAATGCATTTTGCATAAGCTACCTAACCTATTGAAAAATAAAGAAAAAATAGGGTTTTCATGGGCAACCTGCCTAATTTGATCCTGAAGAGGTTTTTCAGTAAAAACCCCTAAAAAACCTTAAAAATCAACACGTTACAAAACCTCACCCATCAGGCACGTCTTTTGCTTTATATAACATACCTGTTCAAAAATTATAAAGGACGGAAAAGATAGAGGGGGCGATGGACGGAAGGACGAGTTCCAACAGGATTTTCTTGTTACTTTGTGCCTTCTGCCTCTGTGCCATTGTGCCTGAGTAGTAACGTTATTCGTCACTGCTTTTCAAAAGGAATGACAACTATGAAAACTCACTCCACGCAACTACAAAAAAAACAGCTACAGGGAAAAAACTGCACGCGCACCGCGAAAAGGGTTTCTTCCGGGAACCGCCGTTATTACCAAAAACTCTCGGCTCTCACTCTCCTGCTCCTCCTGCTTTTGGCCCCGCTTGTTGGCAAGGCCCTTGCCGCCACCGAGGATGAGCTGGCCATCCTTAAAATGCTTTATGCTGAGGATGAACTGGTGATCATGTCCCCGGCAAGGAGAGAAAAACGTGTGTGGGATACGGCGGAGAACGTCACCGTAGTCACGGCGGCGGAGATCAAGGCCATCAACGCCCACACCCTCGCCGACGTGCTCAACTACATCCCCGGTGTGCAGATAGAGAACCGTGGCGTGGCATTCAAACCATTTGCTTATATTCAAGGTTCCGAATTCGGGCATGTCCTCATCATGATCGATGGAGTCACCCTGAATGATCTGGCTTCTAAGTCCTGCGACCCCTCTTTGATTTCGGTCCAGTTTATCGAGAGAGTGGAGGTCATCAAGGGGCCCGCCTCCTCCGCCTGGGGCTCCTCCCTGGGGGGCGTTATCAACATCATCACCAAGTCCGTTGGAGAATCGGAGACCGTAACGGGGATGCTCTCCGGCTCCTATGGACGGAAGGATACGGTGGATTTCCGGGCCGAGGCATCCGGCAAAGTGGGCGACCTGGGTTATTACGTGAACTTCAACAAGCTGGACTCCAAGGGCCTCACACACGATACCTCCGCCCATTTCAACAGCTTCTATACCAAGTTTCGGTATGACCTTTCGGAAAAGGCTAAGCTCCAGTTCACCATGGGGCATTTCGGTTCGGCGGACCAGGGAAACGGAGAGTTCCCCCTCTACGGCATTGCATGGCGGCGGGATTGGAAAAAACTCTTTGCATCGGTGAACCTGAACGTGGAACTTTGGGAAAAGGCTGACCTAACCTTTTCCTTCAGAACTTTGCACCAGGAACTTAAAAATTTCATAGACCTCATGGCCACCGGGACCCAGATTTCCAAGACTAACTGGGCGGATACCAACTACGGGGGGAGTATGAAGTTCACCTGGGAGAAGGGAAGGCATTACCTGGCCACGGGGTTTGATATGGACGATGGAGTTCTGGAATCAACCAATATCAGCCGGGGCAGGCAGAGCCTGGAGAAATGGGCCTTCTTCGCCAACGACACCATGAAATTCAATAAATTTTCCATCACCCCCGGAATCCGATATGACCACACCTCCACCAACGGCAATTTCTGGTCCCCCGGCGTGGGATTCACCTGGGAGCCATGGACCCACACTCTCTTCCGGGCCACTGTGTCCCGTGGTTTCAACATCCCTTCCCTTTCTCAAAACTTTGGCAGTAGTGCGACTTTTGTGCACAACCCCGACCTGAAGATGGAGACGGTGTGGTCTTACCAGGTGGGTGTAGAGACAAAGGTATTGAAATACCTGCGGCTCAAAGGGACCCTCTTTCGCCACGATGTTCGTGACGCCATCATCGGCAAAAATATTGCGGGGGGGCGAACCACCAACGTGAATCAGGACAGACAAAGAAGACAGGGGTTGGAGATAGAGTTTAAGACCCTGCCCTTACACAATATTACCCTCCAGGCCGGTGGCACCCTCATCAAGATCCAGGATCTGGATACGGGGCTCCTCGACAAGGGTAGGCCCAAGGCAACCATCGACATTGGCCTGGAGTATAACGACCAAAAGGGCTTCCAGGCCGTGCTCAAGGGGCATTACATAGACTGGAACGCCACCCGGAACCCGACAGTTACATTCGAGTATAGTTCCTTCGTTTGGGACCTTTATCTGAGCAAGCGGTTCTTCACCAGGGAGCGGTGGACCATGGACGCCTTCTTCAGCGCCCGCAATATCTCCGAAAGTGACCAATACCAGTATGACATATTTCCCAATGCCGGTAGATGGGTGGAGGGGGGAATTCGGGTGGGGTTTTGATTGATGATTGATGATTGATGATTGATGAGGTGGGTTTTTCTTGTTACTTTGTGCCTTTTGCCTCTGTGCCATTGTGCCTGAGTAGTAACAAGCTATGGGTGAAAAAAGTGCAGAAATTTGGCTCCACAGCCCTGGCGGGATGATGGCGCCGGTAAAAAAAATAACCACGGATTTGCACGGAATTACACAGAAAAATCGGGTGGGAACTCTGCCTGCCGGCTTTGTGGTTACGTAGCCTTGTGGATCCAAAATGTAGCATTTTGGTTTTTTACAAAAACCTTTTTATTTCGGTTGTTTATGGCACTTAGGCAACGGTTTGACTCTTTGTGAGTTACAAGGGCCTCAGGAAGTATTTGTAAATTAAGCAGTTAGGGATTTCCGGCGTCTTTATGGCTTCTTGGTAAAAAAAGTCTTTCAAAAGTCTTTCGCTTGTGTTACCATCCCCCTTCATATTCTTGTATGGTCGACATTGATTAAAGGGTAAAGGAGGTGACACATAAAGTGAAAAACGAAGATAAAATGGAATTGGAAGGAATGGTTGTTTTTGATCAGGGTCTTACGGAGGCCGACGGAGTTTTGGGCTGCTGTGGTGCTGGTCCTGTTGCATTGTTTGCTTGATTGAAAATTAAGAAAATGTAAGAACCAAGCTATTTATGTAATAAAAAAAAGGGAGGGGCCTTGGCTCTTCCCTTTTTTTGTTTCCACCCTTAAGAGCAGTGACAATTAACAGTGACAAGTGACGAGTAACGAGTGACAA
>JAJDAS010000521.1 GCA_029261755.1 Nitrospinia bacterium | reverse complement strand
CTAAGACACGAAGCCACAAAGAAAACAAAAACGCTAAAAGAAATTTCACAAAGAGTAAAAGAGTTAAAGAGAAGGAAGAAAAAGAAATATCTTTGTAGGTTTTAGGTTTTTTAAAAACAAATTTTGGTTGCAGTTATGCTTAGCAATTGGTTTCAACAATTTTTAGATACCAAAAACCAATTGCGGTAGAGTACAAATTGGACGGCTGCCTTTTAGCTGCCTGGAGGGTCGATGACAGGATGTCTAAGATCACAATTAAAAAAACCTTTAAAATCAGAAGCAAACAACATTTCACAAAGAGTAAAAGAGTTAAAGAGAAAAGCCGAAGAGGAAAATCCAAATCCTACAAATATATTTCTTTTTCTTCCTCCTCTTTAACTCTTTTACTCTTTGTGAAATTTCTTTTAGCGTTTTTGTTTTCTTTGTGGCTTCGTGTCTTAGTGGTTGAAAATTTCCAAATATATTTTGCTAGGAACAAAAATGAAAATTTTAATGATCACCGCCGTGGATTTTCTTGTTCATACGGGTTCCGGGCTCATTGCGTCCATCCTGAGAAAAGAGGGGCATACCGTCAGAAGCGTCTTTTTAATTAAAAGCGAAATCTACTTTGACGGGAAGGATGATGTCTCCCTGTTAAAAGAGCTGCTAAAAGATACGGATGTGGTTATGTTTTCCGTGTACAGCCCTTTTCTTTTGAGATTAATCAGGGTTACGGAATTTATCCGCGAAACGTACCCGTGGTTGAAAATTATCTGGGGAGGCCCTCACTGCGTTTCAGCCCCCGAGTTAAGCCTCAAATACGCGGATGGAGTTTGTTTCGCGGAAGGAGACCATGTGGTGGCTGATTTAGTGGACAAACTGGAAAAAGGGATTGAAGCTCCCGATACGCCAAATATGGCTTTTAACCGCATTGGCAAAATGGTAAAAAATGACATTCTGCCTCCCACGTCGGACCTGGACTTCCTCCCATTCCCTGATTACGATTTGGACAATGACTTTGTCCTAGATAAAGATTTACGCCCACTGACAATGGAGACTTTGAGAGGATATACCCCGAACTTGCCTCTTCCATATAAATCCTTTTTTACCATAACCTCACGCGGGTGCCCTCATCTCTGTTCGTACTGCAACAACATACGATACTTTCAATTGCATGGAAAAAACTCCTTGCGCTTTAGGAGCGTGGACCATGTTATGGCGGAATTGGAGCACATGACGCGCAAATACGATTTCTATGAAATCATGGCACTAGTGGACGACGACTTTCTGGCCCGGCCTCAAAAGGACCTGGAAGAATTCGCCCGGAAATATAAGACAAAAATCAATCTTCCCTTTGTGATAAACATCAGCGCCAATACCTATCAGGACAAAAAGGTAGAGATTCTTCTTGATTCCGGCTTAAAGTTAGTTAACATGGGAGTGCAATCGGGAAGCCAACGCGTTATTGATGACGTGTTCAAACGGCAAGTTAATGTGGGCAAAACCAAGGAAGCATTAAACCGGATGAAACCTTATGAAAAGAAAAATAATTTAAAAATAATGCTCGATTTTATTATTGATAATCCCTATGAAACCACAAAAGACATCATGGAAACCTACGGCTACATTGTTGATTTACCTCCCGGCATCATTGTCAATATGTACCTTTTGAGCTTATATCCGGGCTCCCCGCTTTACGACAGGGCCATTAATGACGGGTTCCTTCAACCCTTTGATGAAAAGTCCTTTCGAAGTTTTTTGCTCTTTCACAAGAACAGGGTCAGGATCCGATACCAAAATAATTTTGAAACATTCCTCGTGATGGTGGCTCACTTTGGCTGGGTTAGGCGCTTGCCAAAATCTTTTTTCAGAGTAATTGGAGCTACCGGATTCAGGCGCCTGGCATCATTAATCCCAATGCCCGTCTACCATTTCATATTTTTAAATTTCATGTTTTTAGTGAACCTGGTTATTTGGAAAATAGGCAGGAAAACGGATAGATAAAAAGTTAAAACTTATGCAAAATCAGGAAAAATCAAAATTACTCTTAATCAGGGCAACCATGGAGAATAGGTATAAATTTTTCTATACTCCCCCGTTGGGAATTATGTCCATTGCCTCCATCGCGCGGGAACGATGTGGATGGAATGTCAGGGTTATCGACGCCTATTTACATGATGACTCTGAAAAGGCGGTACTTGATCTTATGGGGGACTGGACGCCGGACGTGGTTGGTCTAAGCTCGCTCACAATAGAATTAAAGAGTATGCATCATTTGGCCGGAATTGTTCGAAAAGCCCTTCCCGATGCAATAATTTTAGCGGGCGGCGCGCACCCCTCTCAATATCCGGCTGAAACCCTGGAAGACCTGTCCATTGATGCAGCGGTAATTTCTGAAGGTGAAGCGACAGCGGAACAACTCCTTAATGCCATAGCGAAAGGAGAACCCTGGAGAGAAGTTAAGGGAATCGCGGTTCGGGGTGAAAGTGGAGAGATGCTTAAGAGAGAACCTCAGCCTTTTATTGACGATCTTGACTCCCTTCCTTTTCCGGCATGGGATTTAGTTGACATATCCACCTATGCTATTCGGAAAGGTATGACTGCTAGCTGCAGACGCTATATGGTGATTATGACAAGTCGTGCTTGTCCTTACAAATGCACTTTTTGCCATGATATGTTTGGCAAGAAATTTCGCGCTCACAGCCCCGAATATGTATTAAAGATGATAAATACTCTGGCGAAGAAATATAACGTCTTTGATTTCGATATTGTTGACGATATTTTTAATCTGGACAAAAAACGAATGGATAAAATACTGGACACTTTGATAGAAAAAGGGCCGACTATTCGTTTCGCCTTTCCAAACGCCATACGCTCGGATATTCTTACCGAAGAACAAATAGACAAGCTTTGTCGTGCCGGTTGCGATTATGTCTGTATCGCTGTTGAAACGGCTTCTCCAAGATTGCAGAAACAAAGTAAAAAAAACCTTAACATTGATAAAGTTATGACCACCATAGAATCTTTCGCACGCCGAAAGGTTTTTACGTCCGGCTTCTTTATGACCGGTTTCCCTACTGAAACCGAGGAGGAAATGCGACTCACCTACGATTTTGCCCTTCGCTCGCCTCTGCATATGGCCTATTTTTTTACGGTCATTCCTTTCGAGGGAACGGAGCTTTATAACGAAGTCAAAGACAGCATGGACTGTAAAGCCCAGGATTTAACCAATATTAATTATTTCTACCGGGCTTCCAACCTAAGCGAGATGCCGGAGAAACGTTTTTTAAGACTAAAAATGATGGTCCATTTACGTTTTTATTTTAACGTGAAAAGGTTATACCGTATTTGTCGGGATTTGCCGAGACTCAATATGCTAGATTTTGCCTTAAAATGGATTGTATTAATTCCCTTCTCCTTAATACTCGGTTCCTTTAAACTGGAGAAGTCTCCATCACCCGCCACAGGAAAAACCGGAGGGGACGAGTAAAAACTACTCAGGCACAGAGGCACAGGGGCAGAAGGCAGAAAGCACAGTTTCAGTTACTAAATTGGAAGCTCAATAGTTTTATTTTGCCTCTGTGCCTCTGCGCCTAAATAGTTACTTTTATCCAAACTTATGCAAAACCCGGAAAAATCAAAAAAAATACTGTTAATCAAGGCAACTGTTGAAAACAGTATGAATGAATTCTCTTCTCCCCCCATAGGCATTATGTCCATTGCCTCCATCGCGCGGGAACGGTGTGGATGGGATGTCCGAATTATCGACTCCTTTTTACATGATGATCCTGAAAAGGAGATACTCGATGCCATAACGAACTGGAAGCCGGACGTGGCGGGCTTAAGCGCTCTCACAGCAGAGGCTCAGAGTATGCATCGACTTGCCAAAGTTGTTCGTAAAGGAGCTTCCGAGGCAATCATTCTTGCAGGTGGACCGCACCCCTCTCATTATCCGGTTGAAACTCTGGAAGACCTCTCCATTGACGCGGCGGTAATTTCCGAAGGTGAAGCCACAGCGGAACAACTCCTTAATGCCATAGCGAAAGGAGAACTCTGGCGTGAAGTTAAGGGAATTGCGGTTCGTGATGAAAATGGAGAGGTGATTAGGAGAGAGCCACAGCCTTTTATTGATTATCTTGACGCCCTTCCTTTTCCTGCATGGGACTTGGTTGACATATCCGCTTATGCTGTGCGAAGAGGTATGGACACGAGCTTCAGACGTTATATGACGATTATGACCAGTCGCGCTTGTCCTTACAAATGCACGTATTGCCACGAGATATTTGGCAAAATATTTCGCGCCAACAGCCCCGAATATGTATTAAAGATGATAAACACTCTGGTGGAGAAATATAAGGTTTTTCATTTCGATATTGTTGACGATATTTTTAATTTTGACGGAAAACGAATGGAGACAATACTGGATACTCTTATAGAAAAAGGGCCATCCATTAATTTCGCCTTTCCAAATGCGATACGAGCGGATATTCTTACCGAAGAGCAAATAGACAAGCTCTGCCGCGCCGGTTGCGACTATGTCTGTTTAGCTGTTGAAACGGCTTCTCCAAGATTGCAGAAACAGATTAAGAAAAACCTTAACACGGATAAAGTTATGGCCTCCATCGAAGCTTTTGCGCGGCGAAGGGTTTTTACGGTTGGCTACTTTATGACCGGCTTTCCCACTGAGACAGAAGAGGAAATCAAGAAGACCTACGATTATGCCTTTCGTTCCCCCCTGCATATGGCTTTCTTTTTCACGGTAACTCCTTTCGAGGGAACGGAACTTTATAACGAAAACATAGACAGCGTAGACTGTAATGCGAATGAGTTAAGTACCCATTACATCTTCCAGTCTTCGAACCTGAGCGAAGTCCCGGAGAAACGTTTTTTACGACTAAAAACCATGGCCCACATTCGTTTTCACTTTAACGTGAAAAGGTTGTACCGTATTTGCCGGGATATGCCGAGACTCAATGTATTAGGGTTTACCTTCAAAATGATTGTATTAGTTCCCGTCTTCTTAATGCTCGGCTCCTTTAAACGAAAGAAACCTGAATTACCAGTTACAGGAAGGAGTTGAGGGAAAGGCAAATGTTAAGACCTGCCCCAAATTCATATATTTTTTCTTATTGGGGATAACAAATCGTTCTTTAGCTATTTTTTTATCATCTGCTTATTAGTACATGATTTTAGTATATTGACTTCTATGCAAAGGCTACCCATGGACTCTTCAGATTACCGAGTCCCTTGCTAGTTACATGCTTGCAAACCCTTATTTCACATGAAAACGTAAATGAAGAGGTTTATAATTCAGGTTCAAAGTTCACAGTTCAAGGTAAAGAATCAAGACTGGGAGCAGAGGGCGTGCTTGGCCCCTTTGCGCTCTTCATAAAACCTTAAACATTCAAACGTTGAACCTGAGTAGTCACAATTTTTGCCTTTAATCATAGATAACCAACGTGTTTCTCTTTCTATAGTTCTCTAAAATCCTTATCCTGTGCGTTCGCAGAAACTTATTTTATAATTTTCGCAAGATTTTACCACAAAAAAAGAGCGATGTCTAACCCCATAACTAAGCTCACTTCATTCAGTTGTTAGAGAGGTGAAGACAGTAGGAGGGAGTAGGCTGAATGTGGAGGGGAAAGACCGTAAGGAGTATGCAGTAAGCAGAATGCAGAGGGGCGAGAGGCAGAGGGCGTTAAGCTTTAGGCGAGTCAGGGTCGCTTTTTAGAAAAGAAAGAGTAAAACAAGCGTCTTTCCGTGTGGTTCCGTGTGTTCCGTGGGCTAATGTTTTTTTCTTTGCCCCTGAAGAGAGATCCTATCCAGACAGGTGTTTTTGGAGATTTTTCTGAGCTTTCATATATGCTGGCAACAATGCATTTATGCGAGTTTGATAACCTCTACCCTGAGTCTTAAACCATTCCAAAACATCTACATCCATACGTAAAGTTATTTGGGCCTTTTTATGAGCCAACTTCAATCCTTAACGCACTACAGCTTTTGCAAACATTTCAGGTGTAATTTCCGGGCAATCAGAAAAATCAATATCTTTATCTTCCAGGGCGTCTATCCGATTAAAATCAGTTTCCGATTTGTGAGAAATAGATTTTTTGCTCATATTTCGTTGCCATTCTTAATCAACAGGCTTTGCACCTTTATCCCCTTAATTCGTTGCAATCATGAAGTTTTAAAGGCTTATGGATGACTGGTCTTGCACCTTCACATTTAGAGTACTTTTGGGTTGTTCCTCCAGAAAAGCTAACTCAAAAAAGGCTATTCGCGGCTTGGGCCACTTACTTCGCCACTTCCGGCTGAAAATATACTTCATTGCATTTCTTACAAACCCACGCCTTTAACCTTGAAAGGTTGTTTTTTACCGCTTCCCTTTCAAACTCTTGAGAAATGACCTTTTTCTCCAAAGCTCCACCGCAATCCTAACAGGTTTTTTTCATTAAACACCGATTTTCACGCTAGTGAGAATCGTCATAATTTCTCCCTATTCACGCCGTCCAGATGATTTCAATCGT
>JAJDAS010000520.1 GCA_029261755.1 Nitrospinia bacterium | reverse complement strand
AGAAGAAGAACCATGCAGGACTTCCTCATATTTCGTTTTAATCCATGTTTCCCGTTTTATAACCTTGGAATTCTGCTCTTTAATTTGATCCAGGTTTTTCCCATAAATCTCAATATTGCTAACAACTTTTTTCAGGTTTTCTATGTGCTCATCTCGACTGCTTTCTGATTTGGAAATTTTTTCTTTCAAGTTGTTGCGGATTTTTTCCTTAAGCGTAAGCATCTGGTTGAAAAAGGTGAGGATCTGTTGCAATTCCTTAACCAGCAACACTTCTCCTTTTTTCAGGGCTAGCAGCTCCCGATTCAGGTCAAAAGTCAAGAGTGTATTTTGTTCCGCCACAACCATTAAGCTCCCATAATAGGGTTAAAAAAAGTGTGCCCGTTCACATGCTAATTTTTCGCCGTGGGCATCGCCCCCGAACTTGTTATAAAAAAATCATTTAAGCCCCAACGGGGCGAAAGTCAACTTAACCTTCGTGGCTAAATTGCCTTTCGCTCTTTCAGGGCTAATTTGTTTTCTTTCCGAATTCCGGGGGCCTTGCCCCCGGCTATACGCTTTCGGCCCTCCGGGCCTGTGAACGGTTACAAAAAAGTTACACCTCAGCTACTTGAAAGAATGCTTACCATTACTTCAAAAGAGCCTCAAGAAACGCAAGCCCACAAACGGTTCATTTACAATGTCTGCTGGTCTATTGATGAACATTGCTTTGGATCACCTGAAGCATTTCACCTACCGCCTTTTCCATTCCCACCATAGATGCCCGTGCTACGATATTATGCCCTATATTAAATTCTTCAATTTCACGAATTTTTAGTATGCTTAATATGTTTTTATAGGTCAAGCCGTGCCCGGCATACACTTTCAGCCCCAAAAAGGCGGCTTTGGAAGCGGCATCCTGAATCTTTTTGATTTCCAAATCCTTGCCTTCAGCATCCTTGGATTCGGAATATTTCCCAGTATTGATCTCTATGGAGACGGCTCCCGCCTTTTTGGAAGCATTCACCTGGTCAATATCGGGATCGATGAAGAAACTAACGGGAATGCCTGCGGATTGTAGTTTTTTCGTAACTTCTGTTAAATAATCTATTTGTCCTGAGACATCGAGTCCGCCTTCGGTGGTGATCTCTTCCCTTTTTTCCGGAACCACAGAGACCTGGTCCGGTTTTACCTCCAGTGCAATATTCGCCATTTCCGAGGTGGCCGCCATTTCCAAATTGAGTTTTGTCTTAACAACCTCCCTCATTAACCTTAAATCACGGTCCTGGATGTGCCTTCTGTCTTCGCGCAAATGAATGGTGATTCCATCGGCTCCGCCTAACTCCGCTAAAACGGCGGCGTGAATTGGATCAGGCTCGTTGGTTTTGCGCGCCTCCCGGATGGTGGCGATATGGTCCACATTTACACAAAGAGATTTCATTTCTGCTGTACTTTGAAAAGGTCGGCTATCTGCACAGCCCTTTTTGTTTCCTTAATATCGTGGGTCCTCAAAACCTTCGCTCCGTTCAAAATAGCAACTACAGAGGCAACCAGGGAACTTTCAAGACGCTCTCCCGTTGGGAGACCGGTTATTTCTCCTAAAAAAGATTTTCTGGATAAACCTACCAGAATTGGCTTCTTCAAATCAAGAAAAAAGGAAAGGTTTTTTATTATTTCCAGATTATGCGCCAGCGTTTTACCAAAACCGATCCCCGGGTCTACAAGAAACTGGTTTTCTCCAAGGCCGGCTTCAAGACCTTTTGAAATACCCTTTTGAAGATGAGTTGCGATTTCCTTTAACAAATTCCCATATTGTGGGGAGTTTTGCATGTTTTGGGGGACTCCTTTCATATGCATGACAATGACCCCTGCACGATTCCTTGCGGCGACTTGCGCCATTTTAGGGTCCAAAAGCAATCCCCCAATATCATTAATGATGCAAGCGCCCTCACCAAGCACCGCCTCCGCTGTCTCTGACTTATAAGTATCCACGGAGATGGGAGTGGAAAAAAATTTCTTGATGACGCGAATAATGGGCAGGACTCTTTCTTTTTCTTCCTTAGCTGATAAGGCCTTTGCTCCAGGGCGGGTGGATTCCCCCCCCACGTCGATAAAGTCCGCCCCGTTTTCCACCATTTGTTCCACTTTTTTGAGGGCTGATTCCGGAGCCGAATAATTCCCTCCGTCATAAAAACTGTCGGGAGTTGCGTTGAGAATCCCCATAAGATGAGTTCTCTCGCCAAGATCCAGTTTATAATCGCCGCAAACGAAAGGGGATGATTGTTGTTTCAATCCGCAAAAACTCCTCAATAAAAAACCCTTTTACCAAAAAAAGGCAAAAGGGTTTTAAAAATCTGATTTGTCCGTTTCAATAGGACGCAAACTCAGGTTTCAGGTTCTGAAGGTTCCTTGGCCGGGCTATCGGCTTTTTCATCTTTAGGGCTGCTTTCCTCTTCACTTTTCTTCTCTTTTGGTCTTTTTTTTGCGCGTTTCTTTTCGGGTTTTTTGCCCGTGATCATCTCTTCCACCTCTTCGCCATCAAGGGTTTCACGATCCAAAAGAGCCTCGGAAAGCCTGTTCAATGCGTCCATATTGTCTTGGACCATCTTTTTAGTTTCTTCGTAGGCATCCATTATCAGACCTTTCACTTCACGGTCGATATCCTGTGCTGTGCTTTCACTATAATCTTTGTGCTGTGCTATTTCCCGGCCCAGGAAAATTTGCTCCTCTTTTTTCCCATAAGAGAGTGGTCCCATAGTGTCACTCATGCCCCATTCACAAACCATCTTTCGGGCTAAATCGGTGGCCCTTTCAATATCGTTGCCCGCCCCGGTGGTAATTTGGCCCAAAGAGAGTTCTTCCGCAGCTCTTCCACCGAGCAAGATCAGCAAATTCTTTAAAAGAAAATCCTTGGGGTAAGTGTGCTTTTCGTCTATGGGAAGCTGTTGGGTTACTCCCAGCGCACGCCCCCTGGGGATAATGGTTACTTTATGAATGGGATCGGTACCGGGAACAAGCATCGCCACGAGGGCGTGTCCCGCTTCATGGACGGCGGTGTTTTTCTTTTCCTTATCACTGATGATCATGCTCCGCCTTTCCACACCCATGAGGACTTTGTCCTTGGCATTTTCCAGGTCGTCCATTTCAACGGTAGCCTTGTTGTATCTGGCCGCCAGCAAGGCTGCCTCATTAACCAAATTGGCCAGATCGGCGCCGGAAAACCCGGGAGTTCCTCGTGCTAAAACCTGGATATCTACATCCTTGGACAAAGGAATGTTTTGAATATGGACTTTGATGATCCCTTCCCTACCCCGAATGTCCGGGGCGGAAACCACCACTTGCCGGTCGAATCGACCCGGCCTCAGCAAGGCAGGATCCAGAACATCAGGGCGGTTGGTGGCGGCGATGATAATGACGCCTTCGTTGGACTCAAACCCATCCATTTCCACCAACAGGGCGTTCAGGGTCTGCTCTCGTTCATCGTGTCCGCCTCCCAAACCGGCACCCCGATGGCGTCCAACGGCGTCAATTTCATCAACGAAGATGATGCAAGGAGCGTGTTTCTTTCCCTGTTCAAAAAGGTCTCTGACTCTGGAGGCGCCTACTCCCACGAACATTTCCACGAAATCGGATCCGCTAATGGCAAAGAAAGGGACATTGGCTTCACCGGCAACAGCGCGGGCCAACAAGGTTTTCCCGGTTCCGGGAGGTCCCATCAAAAGGACTCCTTTGGGAATTTTCCCACCAAGTTTTTGAAATTTTTGGGGTTCCTTTAAAAACTCAATAATCTCTTGCAGCTCTTCCTTGGCCTCAACGGCTCCAGCCACATCTTTGAAAGTATTTTGATTCTTTTCTTTCAACAACTTGGCCCTGCTTTTCCCAAAGGAAAGGGCTTTTCCCCCACCTGCCTGCATTTGGCGCATGAAAAAAATCCAAATACCCAGCAAAAGGAGCATGGGAAACCAGGAGATGAGGAGACTCATATACCAGGGAGTATCTTCCGCCGGCGCCACATCGATCCGGACATTTTTTTCCCGTAATTTGCGGATCAACTCAGGATCTTCCGGTGCAAAGGTTTGAAAGGGAACCTCCCCCAATATTCCGGAAATTCTGTCACCCTGGATTTTCACCCTTGTGATCTGGCCATCTTCCACCAGATTAAGAAAGTCGCTGTAGATAAGGTTTTTTTGCAGCTTTGGTTGTTGGAAAAGGTTGAAAAGGGCGATCATGATTAGCCCAACCACCAACCAGAGCGCCAGATTTTTATAAAATTGATTCAAGTAATTATTCTCCTATTGAGTAAAAGTAAATCCCCATTCTACTATAATGATCCACTTTTTAACAACATGGGGTTTAACGGTGCGCTAAAGAAAATAACACTCACCCCTTTGCTTCCCCTGGTTCCCAAATCCTATAATAGTTTTTTGTAGCTACCCCGTTGAAGAATTTCACCCATTTACACTCAAAAAATATTTAAGGAAACTATATGAAATTCAAAAAAGAGCTTGACATTATCCAGCGCGGTACTGTGGAGGTGCTTTCCACGGAGGATCTATTAAAAAAACTGGAAAAAGCGAAAAAAACCGGAAAACCCCTCAAAATAAAAGCTGGTTTTGATCCCACCGCCCCGGACCTTCATTTGGGGCATACCGTCTTGATTCAAAAAATGAAACATTTCCAGGAACTGGGTCATGAGGTAATCTTTCTCATTGGAGATTTTACGGGAATGATAGGGGATCCCACCGGCAAGTCGGAAACCAGGAAGATTCTCACTAAAGAAGAGGTGCAGAAGAACGCGGAGACTTACAAAGAACAAATTTTCAAAATTCTCGATCCTGAAAAAACAAAAATTGTCTTCAACAGCCATTGGATGGAAAAGATGACTTCCACGGAAATCATTGGGCTGAGCGGCCGCTACACTGTGGCGCGAATGCTGGAGCGGGATGATTTCCAAAAACGATATCAATCACAAAAACCCATCAGTATTCACGAATTTCTCTATCCCTTGGTCCAGGGGTATGATTCCGTGGTTTTGGAAGCTGATGTGGAACTGGGTGGAAACGACCAGAAATTCAATCTTCTGGTTGGCCGGGATTTGCAGAAAAGCTATGGATTGGAACAGCAGGTGGTGATTACCATGCCTCTGTTAGAGGGGACCGATGGAGTCCAGAAGATGAGCAAAAGCCTGGACAACTACATCGGGATCACCGAACCTGCCAGAGAGATTTTCGGGAAGGTCATGTCCATCTCCGATGATTTGATGGTGAGATATTACGAGCTTCTTAGCAATATCCCCACGGAGGAATTCAAAGAACTAAAAGAGCAAATGAAGACGGGAGAATTGAATCCGAAGGAAGTCAAAATGAGATTGGCCAAGGAAATGGTTTCGCGGTTTCATTCAAGGGAAGAGGCAGAGGCAGGAGAAGCGGAGTTCAACAAAATATTTCAAAAAAAAGGACTCCCCGACGAAATCCCGGAGGTGAAAATCCACTGGGAGGCCGAAAAAAAATGGATTGTCCAGATCATTGTGGAAGCGGGCCTCACAAAGGGTTCTGCAGAAACCAGACGATTGATCAAGCAGGGAGCTGTTTCGGTGAACGACGAAAAAGTGATTGACGAAAAGCTGGAATTATCAAGAATTGAGTCTTATATTATAAAAGTAGGTAAAAAACGTTTTGTGAAAATTCTTCCGAATTGATGTCGGCTTGACAGGTTAAACCTTTTTGATTACCATGGAATTTAGTGGAGTCTCGGCGGGTAAACTTTTTTTTGGGAGATGAAATCATGGACTCAAAAGACCATGGAAAGAAGCTTGAAAGACTCTCCAAAGCGATCACGGAGGCCATCCTTCGTTCCAATAATGTTCGAAACGCTCTCCAGGACATCCAGAAAGAAAATTTTATTGGCGCCAATAGTCTGTTAATGCTGGTAATGCGCATCGATGGTCTGGCGGATCTGGTTAATTCCATACAGGAAAACCAGGGGAAAAAGAAGAAGGTAGCCAAGAAAGGATCCGAGCAGTTCATTGATGGGAAGAAACTTTCCAAGTCTGAACTTGAATTTTATGAATATCTTGCGGAAGCTTTTGATGAGTCCGATTGGCTGAATAAAAACCGTTTAAGTTTCGATTGATCTTCGCATAATTTTAGAAGTTGCCATTTTCGGAACTCCGGTTCAACACAAACTCTTGACTCCTTGGCTCTCGCCCCATGATTAACAGGAGTTTCCACGTTTTTTTAGCTCCCTTTCTTTTTGTTAATCCCGCCGGTTTTTCCCTAAACCCAAATCGGTCCGAGTGCGGACGCAACTCTCCAAAAAAACCTCTCTTACCATAGGAAGGTCCCACCGTTTTTTCCCATTGCACCGCAGGAAATTTTTCTTTGTTTCCAATTAGCAATTCCAAACGAAATACCGCTTTTATAAAAAGGACATATGGATTATTTGTACGAAATTGACAAATGGCTTTTTTATCTGATTAATGTAAAACTTCACAATCACTACCTCTTCCTTTTCATGGGGTATATTACGGAGTTTAGGCATTGGAGAATACCCATCATCTTTTTTATAGCTTTCTATTTTCTCTGGACCTTTTTTAAGCCGATCATTGGCGGAGGTTCTTTGGGGGAGGGAAAAGAGGAGATAACCAATGCTCTAATAAAAGG
>JAJDAS010000519.1 GCA_029261755.1 Nitrospinia bacterium | reverse complement strand
CTCTACGCCTTTTCCTCACTTTTTCCAGGATAGGGCAATAGCAAAAATGAGGCAAAAGCATAAAAAAACCTCATGGAAGACTCGTACTGTGCCAGATACGTTGGTACCTACAGGCTAACCGCACCCACGCGTTTGAACCACACAGCAGGAACAACAGAAACCTTCCAAGAGGTCATTGATTAATATATGCCTAAAAAAACAAAAATCAAGGGTTTTTTTCAAAAAGCCTTACTTTTGGGTATAAGTTCTACAATATAGAAAACTAAGGAATTATTACAAGAGGAGAAAGCCCCCCCTACCCTATTTTGAAAAAAAAATGAATTCAGCCACCGCCGGATTTAAAGCAATTTATTAAAAAAATGAAAAAAAAAGCCCTGAAGACTAATAGTCCTCAGGGCTTCTAATTGTAAAGTAATTGTGCACTAACCACACGTTTTGTGGTGTGATTATATGGTAGTAGAAAAACTGACTTTGACTACTGTTTGACTACTGCCTCGATTCTTTAAATTATACTATAATCATATGGTCAAATACCATATAATTATATACTAAAAAATGGTGGGCCCACGAGGATTCGAACCTCGGACCGACCGGTTATGAGCCGGTGGCTCTACCAGGCTGAGCTATAGGCCCTTATGAATTAACTTCCAAGGAAACTTCGCAACATTTTGCTTCGATTCGGATGGCGAAGCTTACGGAGAGCCTTGGCTTCTATCTGTCTGATTCTTTCCCTGGTGACCTCAAAGTCCTGCCCAACTTCTTCCAAGGTATGTTCCGCTTCCACTCCTATACCGAATCTCTTCCTCAAGACTTTCTCTTCCCTGCTGGCCAGAGTTTGGAGCACCTTGGCGGTCTGGTCTTTCAGATTCATTTTCACCACGGACTCCAGGGGAGAAACCACCTTCTTGTCTTCAATGAAATCACCAAGATGGCTGTTCTCTTCTTCCCCAATTGGTGTTTCAAGGGAAATAGGTTCCTTGGCGATCTTCAGGACTTTTCGTACCTTGTCCACCTGAAAACCCATCCTTTCGCCAATCTCTTCAGCAGTGGGCTCTCTTCCTTTTTCCTGAACGAGCTGTCTTGAGGAGCGTATCAGCTTGTTTATGGTTTCAATCATGTGCACCGGTATTCTGATGGTTCTGGCCTGATCGGCAATGGCGCGGGTGATGGCCTGTCGAATCCACCAAGTTGCGTAGGTGCTGAACTTGTAACCTCGCCTGTACTCGAATTTATCCACCGCCTTCATTAGTCCGATGTTGCCTTCCTGAATGAGATCGAGGAACTGGAGTCCACGGTTAGTGTATTTTTTCGCTATGCTGACCACCAATCGCAGGTTAGCCTCGGCGAGTTCTCTTTTGGCGAATTTGTCTCTCTTTTTTCCGTTATTGATGGAACGTAGGATGTCTTTTAAGGTGTCTTTTTTCACCCCTGTTTCCTGTTCCATCTTGTGGATTTTCCGCTTTGCGCCTTTTACAATTTTTTCGTATTCCAAAAATTTCTTTTCGTAAAGTCTTTTCCCGTTTTTCAGACGGATGCTCCTTTTTTCAGTCCAATTGCCCGCTTTCTTTCGTATATCGGTTAACGAAGAACCCAGTTCCTGAATAACACCGTAAATGATTCTCTCAGATTCCCGGATCTGTGAAATATATGAAGAAAGCTTTTTAATGATAAAGTCGATGAAATCCTGGGAAAGATCAAGTTCCTTCATCAGCTTAACAGTTTCACTTTTGATTTGTTTCTCTTCTTCAAGAAGTTTAACCAGAGAAGCCCCTTTAGCGTTTTCATCCTCAATGGCCTTTCTGGTTTTCTGCTGTCTTTGGAATTGGTTGGATATTTTCTTAATGATGACAAGGATTTGCTGTTTTTTTGCTTCCAAGGCCTCTCTTTCTCCATCTTCATCCACGTCATCCACGTCATCTACGGACACAATCTCCGATAATAAAATCTCCCCACTTTCTATTCCTTCTTCCCTGGCAAAAATTTCATTGATGGTAATGGGACAAGCCGAAACCGAGCTGAGCACTTCGTTTTGGCCTTCCTCTATCCGTTTGGCCAGAATTACTTCGCCCTCCCGCGTCAACAGAGAGATGGTTCCCATCTCCTTAAGATACATCCTAACCGGGTCATCAGCCATGCTCATTGCATCAGCACTTTCAAACTCAATCTCCCTTTCTTCCTGGAAATTGCCGCTGGCCGGCGTCTCGGTTGCATTATTGGAAAAGCTCAACCTTTCCTCCTTTTCCTTGGAAGAGTCGATGATGCTGATATCCATCTCCCCGAAGGTGACCATAATATCGTCAATTTTATCGGCTGAAATAAGGTCGGGAGGAAGGACTTCATTGAGGTCGTCATACGTCAGATACCCTTTTTCCTTACCAAGAGAGATCAGTTGTTTTACTTCATTGGTAATGGCCTCTTTGCTCATATTGAATCACCTGTTGAAAAAGTTTTCATTTAATTTAATAATGATTAACTACTCAGCTACAATAACTCTAACCACTTGATTTTAAACGTCAAAAATGTGAAAAACTTAAGCATTGCCATCATCCCACGGGCAAATCAACTCAATTCGCGCCGCAGTTCCTGGCAGTTTTCGTTCAGTTTCTGGAACTGATTAACGTCCAGCGCCTTTGCCGCAAAGGATTTTTCCTTTTGTATTTTTTGAAGCTGGATTTTTCTCTCTTTTTTCTTCATTCCTCTGGCAAAATCCGAAATGGCACGCTCCAAATCCTCGTACTCCGTCAAGTCCATGGCAATTGCCCCCACGAGGGATTTCTGGTTTTCCGATGGCAAGAGTTCCATGATCTTGTCTAAAGAGATGCTACCTTCAAGGCCATTTTGCTCGAATAACATGGTGGCTATTGCGGACAGGTCCTGATTTTTGAAGTCGGAAATCGCTACAGCCTCCTCAACGTACTTAATATGACCAGGGTTTTGAATCATGATCTGCACCATCCCTCGCTCACATTGCTCCGCCAGGGAAGGGCGTCCTTTGCTTACCGGACGCGAAGGAATTTTCGCAAAACCCGGAGAACGGCTGCTGCCATGTTTCATTAAATCGCCATAAACCGCCTTGTCGGAAATTTGTAACCTTTCAGATAATATATTTATATATTCGTTTTTTTCAATACTACTGGGTAATTTTGCAATAAAAGGCAGAATTTTATTTACGCACGCTGATTTTTTTTCCACGGAACCGGAAGAGCCCATCTCCCTCGCTGCGGAATCTATCAAATACTCAATAAAAGGCTTTGAACTGTCCATCATCTGTTGGAAGCTTTCCCGGCCATGCTTTCGCAAATAGCTATCCGGGTCTTCCCCAGGAGGCAGAACTGCCATTTTAACGCGCAACCCCTGTTTGAGCAGGATTTCAAAACCTCTTTCGGAAGCGGACCTGCCGGCGACATCCGAGTCAAAAACCATGGTAACGTTTTCCGTATATCGCTTTAAAAGAGCGGCATGATCTTCGGTGAGGGCCGTCCCGGAGTTGGCGACCACATTCTCAATATCGTTCTGGAACGCCGTCAGAAGGTCGAAATACCCCTCCACCATGGTGGCGAATCCATCCTTCTGGATGGCCTTACCAGCCTGGTGAATTCCATAAAATATCTTTCCTTTTTTATAAAGAAGGGTCTCGGGAGAGTTCAGGTACTTGGGCGCCTTTGAGTCTTCTCCAAGGAGACGTCCTCCAAATCCCACCACTCGGCCCCTGTTATCGGTAAAAGGGAAAATAACCCGATTCCTGAATCTGTCGAAATACTTGCTTCGGGCCTCGTTTGCCTTAATAAACCCGGCTTTTTCCAGTTGACCGGTGGAAAAGCCTTTTTTTTGAAAATGGGTTAATAAGGCGTCCCAGGAGTCCGGTGCAAGCCCCAGGGAAAACCGTTTTGCCAATTCCGTGGAAATTTCCCTTTTTCCCAGGTATTTGCGAGCCCGAAGCCCCTTCGCTGGATCCCACAACTGGCTTTCAAAAAACTCTTTTACCGATTGGTTCAGCCCATAAAGGACTTCTCTTTCGCTTTTTTCGGCCTGGTTTTCCTGCGACGACTCCGGGATCGTCACACCGGAACGGGAAGCCAGTTGTCGAACCGATTCCGGGAAGGAAAGGTTCTCGATCTTCATCAAAAACCGGAAAACGTTTCCCCCCTCGCCGCAACCGAAGCAATGAAAAAACTGTTTTTCTGCGCTTACGTTAAAAGACGGGCTTTTTTCCGAATGAAAGGGGCATAGCCCCTTGAAGTTGCGCCCCCCTTTTTTTAGCGAAACGTATTCCGAAACGATTTCTACGATGTCTACCCTGCTGCGTACCTCTTCAATAATTCCTTCCGAAATAAACCCTTTTTTACTGGCCATCACTCTCTTTCACATATGAAGGCTTGGTGGAATCCGATGGATGTTGGCCACCGGGTTTTGTTTTTGGATTTTGTTTGGAAGAGATAGCGCCGATTTTAGATGAAATGCATGAAAAAACAACAGGATAGCCGCTCATTTTGTAGGATGGGAAATTGGCTTGAGCAATCTCCCCCAGATAGCGAAAAAAAGCTTAAATTTAAACGGTTCAGTTTAACAGGGTGATTTGTTTATGTCAAACTAAATTTTCTGTATCTCTTCTGGATTGTCCTTCTGAAGAGCTGGCCGAAAGACTCAACTCAATTCCTCCCCCATATATTCAAATTTGAATTAATTCAAGTTTGGATATATGAGGCGGTAGAGAAGAGGTGAAACTGGAGCAAGGCAAAGGATATGGGGCAGGGACATAGCGCTAAAAATCATTATGAATAAAAATTTAGCCGGTGGATTGAGTTATAAGTTTTTCCATTTCTTTTACAAAACCTTTGGCCTGCTGGATAAACCCTTCAACTTGCTCAGGCTCAAACGTTACCATGGGTTTATAATCTCCACGTTGGCGACTGTCGAAAATTTTATCGTAGAAACGTCCCAATGACTCGTCAATCTTTCCCGGTTTGACAAATTCGTGATGCATAGCCCCTCGAACTGCAGAATGCTTTTTAAATATTTTCCCCTCTTTTAAGAGGAGGGCGCTCAGCGCATAAAAGCATGCGTAATAAACACTTCTTACCGCCGGCGAAAGCCTGCCATTTTCATGCTCGCTAATAGCCGATTCAAGAGATTCCCCAGACTTTTCAAGCCAATACTTCACCAGAATTTCTTCATGGACCTCGTTTTTTGGATGGCCGTCTTTCATGCTGCTATTGCTCCATCCCTTTTTATCTCATCATAAATGGGAAATATGGTAAAAATGCCATCCTGCCAATCGGAAACGGTGGTATCCAAGATACTGATGAGCACATCGTATGTCATTTGCACATCAAAAAGGGCGTCAATGATGGAGTCCCTTTCCTTCCAGTGAAGGGGCTTGCTTGTTAACAGCAGCATGTCTATATCGGAATCCGGCTCATCGTCCCCTCGGGCCTTTGAGCCAAAAATAATTACCTTCTCCACAGGAAAGCGTTCTTTTAGCAAAGCGCTTGCGTCATTTATGGCTTTTCGCTCCTGTGATGTTAGATTCAAATCATCCAGATTCTTCATAATGATTCCTTGGCAAAAAGATCGTTTTTCGTGTGTTTCGTATATTTCGTGGGCCAGGCAGTTAAAGCTTTTTTCCTCGTTTAAACAAAAAGATGATCTGCCTTTGCTAAGACCGTCCCACCGCCAGCTTATTAATCATATCCGCCTGGCAGGCGGCGCCGAAGCCGTTGTCGATGTTCACAACGGAAACCCCGGACGCACAAGAATTGAGCATGGATAGCAAGGCTGTAATTCCGCCGAAAGCGGATCCATAGCCAATGCTGGTGGGCACGGCGATCACCGGGATGTTGACAATCCCCGCAATCACGCTGGGTAGGGCTCCTTCCATTCCGGCCACGGCCACAATAGCATTGGCCTTTTTAAAAACTTTTACATTGGAAAAGAGCCGGTGAATGCCGGCCACTCCCACGTCGTAGAGCCTTTCCACCTTGCTCCCAAACGCTTCCAGGATGATGGCGGCTTCCTCCGCAACGGGGATATCCGAAGTGCCCCCGGTGGCCACAACCACTTTTCCCACCTTTTTTTTCTTTTTCCCCTTGGCGTATTCCAATATTCGGGGAACTTCGTGAAAAACAGTTTCTGGCAGGACCTTCTTAGTGGCTTCAAAAATTTCCGGGTCAGCTCTGGTTCCTAAAATGGAATCGCAGCCTTTGGACATTCGCAAAAAGATTTCGCTCACCTGGCTTGGTGTTTTGCCCTGGCAATAGATTACCTCCGAGTGCCCTACCCTGATCTTTCGGTGATGGTCGATTTTGGCAAAACCGGTATCTTCGTAAGGGAGATGCTGAAGAGTTTCCAGAGCGGAGTCGATGCCTAAGCGGCCCGATTTGACGCAGGTGAGGAGATCCCTGAGATGATTTTTATCCATAAAAAACTTTCTTTTAAAAAGGCCGAGCCTGTTTTCGAGTAGCTTTCTTTTGTATGGAGTGTAGCAACCGTGTTGCTACTCTAAACTAATTTCTTTTTCCTTATTGGGTTGGTGGTGGCCCGACTCTCTTGTTCGCTCCTTACGCTCTGCGCCACTTCTAACAACAGGAAAAGAGAATAAGGAAGGTTTCTTCGGAGTAGCAACACGGTTGCTACACTCCAAAAAAAACACGAAGATCTACTTGGTTAGAATTTTTAATGCGCCATTGGAGTTCAGAACCGTCAGTCCGCCCAAACATCGTTCAACAAACCTTCCACGCACTCTTGTAGAAGCCCAAGGGTGGTTCTGAATGCAAAGGTGCTGCTTCCCATGGGGTCTGCAATATCCTGCCCCCGGTGGCCAATACTATAGTCGGAGAGCATCTTGACCTTTGGCGCCGCATGGGGAAACATCTCCAAAATTTTCTCTATGTGCCTTTGTTCCATGGTCAAAATGATATCGAAGGTATTGACCATTTCCTCGGTAATTTGCCGTGAAAGGTGGGAGGAAATATCTATCCCGCGTTCTTTGCAAACCATGACAGCTTTTTCCGCAGCTTCAATATCTTCGTAGGCGCGGACCCCGGCAGAGCGGACATCAATGCCAAAAAAACCTTGCTCCTTCAGCATCCATAGCATTACGCCCTCTGCCATGACGCTTCGACACTGGTTCGCGGTGCATACGAAAAGTACTTTTTCCATAAAACTCAACCTCCGGTTTAAGTAGGTTTTTTCTTATGCTTCTGCCTCGGCCTTCTTTTCCTTGGCTGCCGCATCCGATAATGCCGTTACTTTTTTCAACAATTTGTAATTTTCCTGAGCCAGCCCTTTAAGTTTGGTCTGGAATTTTCGAGCGATGCCCACCCGGTGGATCAAGGCAGCCATATCCCTGGTCTTGACAAAAAATTCATCGGCCCCAAGCTCGTATGCCTTCATCATCAAGTCGTTATCTTCCTGCGTACTAAGTACAATCACGTAGATTCTGGCAGTTTCGGGGTGGGATTTGATTTTTTCCAGCAACTTCAAGCCATCTATCAGCAGCACCCTGGCGTCCAGCACGATGACCAGGGGTAATGTTTCCGTCTCCAAGTCCAGAGCCTCTCGCAGGGAAGAGCATGTTATGGTGTTGATCTCCTTTTCTTCCAAGCTGTTGGACAGCTCTTCCATAAAGTGTTCGTCTTTATCAACGATCAAAACTTCAGACATTCAGGATTTCCTTTTTACTTTTAACATTAGAATAACAATGATGATATAGAAACTTCCAGTCTGAGCCAAAAGGAGGAGGCAATCGACGACCCTGGCATTTTTCAGCACCAGCGCACTGGCGCCCAAGGTAGCCGAAAGAAAACAAATGAAAAGGACAACACTGTAGTTGCTAAGTCCAAGAGCGGCAAGGCGATGATGAAAATGGTCTCGCCCTACATACTCGATCCACTCCGTCACTCTTTTCACTTTGCCTGAACTCACTCTTTCCACGGTTATATATATCATATCAAAGACCAAAACCCCAAGGATCAGCAGAGGCATGGAATATGCCTTGATGGGTTGATCCGCCGCCCATGTGGTCATTACCGGTAGGGAAGCGAGCATGAATCCCAGGAAGGTGCTTCCCGTATCTCCAAGGAAAATGGCCGCTCTATCATGTCTATGGAAGTTATATGGCAAAAACCCCAGGCAGCAGCCAACAATGGCGAAGGTGAGGTACATGAGGTAAAGCTGATTCGTCTGCAAGGCCACGATGCCGATGAACAGGGAACAAACTCCCGCCAGCCCGGCGGCCAGCCCGTCCATCCCGTCAAAAAAATTGAAGGCATTGGTGATTCCAACCACCCAAAATACGGTCACAAGAGATTCCAGCCCAAAAGCCCACCAAGTATCAGGCCCAAAGGACAGGTGAACGCCGCAGGCAATCAAGACTCCCACAGCAGCGAGTTGGGCGCCCAGCCGTATTTTTGCGGAGAGGCCGTAGCAGTCTTCTACAATGCCCACTATGGCGATGATGGAGCCTCCGATTACCACTCCCTTCAAATCCAGCGAGAAATGAAAATTGACAAGGATGATTGACAGAAAGGACAAATAAATGGCAATTCCGCCAAAGAGAGGCGTCGGTACCTTGTGCAGTTTCCTGTGGTCGGGGACATCGTAAATCTCAAAATATTCCGCCAGCATCTTCATGAGCGGGACCAAAACATAGGTCAGCAAGAAAGCGGAAAGGATGATATAGATCCACTTAATATGATAAGCATCAAGATACCGTTCTATCTGCAATTTTCCCAGGACGAAGATGGAGAGCAGTACGCCGGTGGCCAGGAGCCGGAATAGAAAGGTATTGTCCAGGATTTTTTTCATGGATTGAGCAATGTTGATAAACTAAATGCTTACGAAGCGATTCTTGGACTCAATATCTCAT
>JAJDAS010000518.1 GCA_029261755.1 Nitrospinia bacterium | reverse complement strand
ATCCACCAAACACCGTGATCTTTGATTATCGCAGTATACGTATTGTTCATTATAAAGCCTCCTCTTAGTAAAATTCTTTCAAAAGATAACGACCCGGATAATCAGGGCGTACCGAGCCTGAACGTCCGAAAATGAAGAGTTGAGAACAAATAACCGAACCTAATGAAACACCAGATAGTAAGCCTCTGGTCGATCCGATTGTTAGCTGCTTCTTTTTCCTAATGTTTCTCGAATCCAAGAGGGATTTTAATGGAGAACATCCGTCAGAAGGTTCTGAAGTAATATGTAATTTTTCCTCGGAGATATGACCTTTCACTATTAGGAATCATATTTTTCGACTTTTCGGAGGTTGTGCCATGAGGTTTTCTTGCCCCAATTATATAACGGGATGGGATGTTTTGAAAGGGGTTGGAAATGGCGCTACTGGCTGGAATTTCCTAAACGAGAGCTTTACAATCTTTTCTCCGTGTTCTCCGTGGTGAATAAGGTTTTTGTGTCTTTGTGCCAACCGGTCTTGTTGTAAAACAGGGAAAAGATGGAGGGGTGAGTGGGTTTCTTTGAGGCAAGCTCTTCCATATGGTCCTGGTAGTCTTCAATTTTTTGCCCCAGGGCGACCAAAGAAATCGCTATACAGCAATGCAGGCCGGAAATGTTGGGGATGGAGACCAGTTTATTCCCGCAATTGCCGCAATGGCGAAGGGGTAGGTCTTTCAGCACTACATTTGACAAACCGGATTCCTCGTAACGGACACTTTCTTTCCTGGCAACCATTTCCTGCTCTTTGCAATCGGGGCAAATCATTTTGTTCTCCATGCGGTAATAATCAGTGCTTCATTTTCTGAGAAATTCAACAATAACTTCAATTTTCTGTGTTCTGAACAGTTTGGAATGAAAATAACCTTTGAATAGAACTCCCAACAACCTTTTAAAAGCAGAGAACCGGCACGGGCTTGTGGAGCGCTTGGTTATGTGGTTGCTACAGTCCAACGTTTTGATAATTCTTTAAGCCCTTCTTTTTTGTACCGGCCAATCATGCAGGGGGTGATAACGAACCTTCTAATGGGTGCCCCCTTTCGACGGATAGAGCACCTGGGAGGCTAGGGTTTTATGGACTATATGGAATCAGAGCTGGTAGCAGGCAGAATCTATTCGAAAATCGTATCCCAACGTACGCCGGGCCATGGGTGCGTTTGAAACCCCGTTATATTTTGTTTTTTTTACTATCTTTTAACTTGGTTTCAAGTTTATCCACAAGATTAATTGCAATCTCATAGTCGGTAGGAATACAAGCCATGTCTAATGGTGCAAACCCACCATTAGGTAAGATTCTTGGCATAAGGTCTGTATAGTCTAATGGCCCAGGATATTTCCCAGCCCATATAATAAATTGTTCAAGTCTTTCGGTTAACTCAATTTCTTTATCTGATAAATGGATATCAACTTTTTCAAGCAAATCCAGTAATTTATGGTTTTTGAAACGAAACTCACCCTTAGCGTTGAACGCCCCTTCTTTTTGGATGCATAATCCTTTTATTAAATTTTCAATACAGTAACCAAGAACTAGCAAAAGTGTAGAAGAAATTGATTGCGATAATTTATCATGGTCTGAATTTAAAACCGCTTCATAATCTTTTTGAACTTGACACCATA
Organism: Nitrospinia bacterium; assembly: GCA_029261755.1. Classification (GTDB taxonomy): domain Bacteria; phylum Nitrospinota; class Nitrospinia; order JACRGO01; family JACRGO01; genus JACRGO01. The sequence continues at coordinate 1,880 of JAJDAS010000518.1, read as the reverse complement.
AGACATTTGCAGCTCTTTTTAATGACATTGATGAAAAAAGCCATGAATGTGGCCATTCAAGTCTTCTTTGACATTGCTCTTCCCAGAGTTCATGTAGAGCACTAACCTCTATCTTTCTTCGTTTAACCATATGATTAAAAAAATATTAGCGTTCATTCGTGGCAATTCGCGGTTCATTTAATTTTTTCATAAGAATTTCAAATATCTTTGGTTAGTTTTTCAAAATACTTGATTTACTTATAACATATTGTAATCTTTGGCAATTTTATTGTTTAGAAACCTTCCTATCCCCTCCTTCGTAAAGAGGGGAAGGGAAAATAGCCCTCCATTCATCTTCTCCCAAAGCTATGGGTAAAGATTCCCTCTACGAAGCCTGCCTGGCTCGTTTCTCGGCCCAACTCCTCAGGGTATCGATTTTTTCCTTGTAGGTGACGGATAGAGGCACGGTCTCTTCCAATTCCAGAAAAATGTCCTCTTCCCGAAGCTCCCGGTCCTCGGAAAAGGCATGGTACAAGCCGGAAATGATCAACTGCTCGATCTCGGCCCCGTTGAATCCATCCGACCTTTCGGCAAAAATATCCAGATTGAAATCCTCCGGGTTTCGTTTTCTCTTTTTTAGATGAATTTCAAAGATGGTTTTTCTCTCCGTTTTGGTTGGGAGATCGATGAAAAAAATTTCGTCGAACCTACCCTTTCTCAGGAGTTCGGGCGGTAGGTTTTCGATGTTGTTGGCGGTGGCGAAGACAAAAACAGGAGCGGTCTTTTCCTGCATCCAGGTGAGGAAGGTGCCGAATACCCTGGCGGAGACCCCGGAATCGCCCGAATGCTGGGAACCGGCGCCGGAAAAAGCCTTGTCGATTTCATCCATCCACAAGATGTTGGGCGACAGGGCCTCGGCGATTTTTATGGCCTCCCGAATATTCTTTTCCGAAGAACCCATGTAGGAATCGAAGATCTTTCCCACATCCAGCCTCAACAAAGGGAGGTTCCAAAGAGATGCGGATGCCTTGGCGGCCAGAGATTTTCCGCATCCTTGCACCCCCAGAAGTAGGATTCCCCTGGGCTCCGGGAGCCCAAAATCCCTGGCCTTTTGACTGAAAGCCAATCCCCGCTTTTGCAACCAGGATTTCAATCTCTCCAGCCCTCCCACGGAACCGATGCCTTCGGAAAAGTCGTAGTAATCCAGCAGGCCCGACTTTCGGATCAATTTCTTTTTCTCCGCCACCACCTCCGGCAGGTCCGATTCGTCAAAGGCCCGGTCCTTCACAATGAGTCTGGCGTAAAGATTTTCCGCCTCCCCTTCCGTTAATCCCCTGGAGGCGTTCACCGTTTTTTCCACAAGGCTTTCGGAGAGGTCTACCTTGATCTTGTTGGATTCCTGAAGAGGTTTCAAAAGATTGAAGAGGACGTCCTTCAACTCCTTCGCAGAGGGCAAGGGAATATCGATGGGGGAGATCCCCTTTTCCAATCCGGGGGGAAGGACCAGGAGAGGAGAAATGATGAAGAGAGTTTTGTAGCTTTTTTTAAGGCTCGCGATGATGTCCCGAAGCTTCCTGATGATGAGCGGATCTTCCAGGTAGGGATGAAAGTCCTTCAGAATAAAGAGACCCGGCTCCGTATAACCGAGAATGGCATTCAAAGCATCCATAGGGGCCTTGGTTTTGCCGAACTTGTCCGAATTGTAAAACCCTTCGGTGGCGCTCCAGAAAAAACAGCTCTTTTTGGTAACTTCTGCGGCCTGGCGTACCAGTTTTTCCGCCCGGCTTTCTTCCGAAGTCACCAGATAAAGGATGGGGTAACGCGATTTGATGCAGAGACTGATCTCTTCCACTAGGTTTTTCATTGTATTGGGTTTCCTATTTTAAAAAGTATTTTTTTAT
>JAJDAS010000517.1 GCA_029261755.1 Nitrospinia bacterium | reverse complement strand
ATTTGAACCAGCGACCCCCTTGAAAAAATCCTTGAATATTCGATAGTTACAAGCACTATCTTTGGCCTATGAGGCGACTATGAGGCGTTTTGCTTGCATGTCCCAATATTGGCCCCTCTTCTTTCACTCCCACAGCTTTTACGGAATCGAACCGCCGACACGAGGATTTTCAGTTATAACAAGGTCATTTTTTACCAATTTTCTAAACGCCTGATTTTACGGGGTTTAGCCACTAAAACATTGATTTTAAGGAACTTTCTCTAGTCCCACCAATATGGTAATTCAGGATGGTTTAGTTAGATTGGGGCAGGAAGGGGGCACAATTTGGGACACAGTCAAAATTAATGGCCTTTGTAAAGCAAGATTCGTTTTTTGCCAATTACTCAAAAAATAAATAGTGCAAAAGGCAAAATTCAACCGATTTTTTGCCCTTGCCGTAACTCCCTCCCCTTCTTGTGAATTCTTTCCTTATAATATTGAAATACTGTTTCTGATATTTTATCTTCAATTAGCTATTTCCACACCACCTTAAATATTCCCAAATTTATTTTTTAAGTCCACAATTATAAAATTCGAATTTTACAGTTATTGTTTGGCGGAAAATATTCCATTACTATAAAGTAATCCCATAAAAAATCCATTTACCCACTATAATTGTGTCCATGAATATGCAATATGGAGTAAAAATTCTTGCCGACTGGAACCACCCTGACAACGAGGCGGCTGTTTTGGAGTGGACTCCTTTTTTGGTCAACTCTTTGCGAAGAAGAACTAAAGATATTTTTCTTATTGAAGACGCCGTTCACGAAACACTTGTAAAAGTCATGAGACGCATTGATACGTATCATGGACATCCTGATAAGGGGAAGGCATGGGTGCATCAAATTGCAGTAAATCATTTGAACGACTTATTTAGGAAGAAGGGCTTGGTTATAAGCGATGACACCTTTGGGCCTATTGGTCCAGAAGAGGGTTCTGAAGAAAATAGAGACAATTTGGAAGATGAAGAAAGAAGAGAGTCCATGGATATTTTACTAAATTGCCAAAAAAGGTACCAACTTCGAAAAAAATGCTCATTTCACCTTTCAAAGAAGGAAAGGGAAGTACTCTTGCTGGCCTTAAACAGCGGGTATGACAATAAAACAATCGCCGACCTAATGGGAATGGATGGAAAAGAGATAAAAAATATACGGGATTATTCAATAAAAAAAGCTAAGAAATGTATTGAAAACCAATGGAAAACAAAAAAATGTATTCTGTATAAGAAGTTTGCCACCTGCAAAAAATCCTGCCAACATGTCCTTGGGAAGAATCTCAATGCCTGCCGTAAGGCGCGTGAAAAGGAGCAAGTTCCGTGCGCTCTGGAAAATAAATAATTTTTTTCCGCCAAACCCTTTTCTAAAAAGTATATCTATTAAAGCCAAATATCTAAAATATCGAAGTTCATAGGCTCAATCCGAGCAATGATCACATCAGTCAATCATAGCAAAAGGATCTAATTATGGAAGAAAAAATCACCGATTCAGAAGCTAATCACCACAAAAATAATATTATCAAATTGGTAAAAACCTTGTCGAGATATTTTGTAGGTCGAAACCGCAAACAGGTTTCTGGAAATGGAGAAGATTGGGACGAGGTGATTTTTCTCATGGCCATTGCTGTGGTGGCGCGAGAGCCTATGCTTATTATTGGGGAACCAGGCATAGCTAAAACCGATATGGTGGTCCGGTTTTCCGAAGCCATTGGGGCTGGGGAGAATTATTTTGAATATTTATTGACCATGTTTACCGAGCCGAGTGAAGTCATTGGCCCCGTCGATATTAAGCTCCTAAAAGATGGGAAATATCGGAGAATTCTTGAAAATCATATCGCAAACGCTAAAATAGCCTTTCTGGATGAAATATTCAAAGGCAACAGTGCAATCCTCAACACCCTGTTGACCCTCTTAAACGAGCACAAGGTTTATGACGGAAGTGAGGTACATAAACTGGAGGACGACAAACTAATGGGATTTTTCGCGGCAAGCAATGAAATACCGGAAAATGTTGAAATACTTCCCCTTAAAGATCGCTTCCCCATAAAAATCAAAGTGAATCGGGTCCCGGATGAGGAACATACAAGGCTTATTGATGTAGGTGTCAAGAATGATGTAGAGCGAAATAGCGGTGTCAAAGAATGGGCTAATAATGAATGCTCTATAGAAGATTTTATTCAGGTCAGGAAGTTTCTTTTTGAACGGTTCTCAGAAAAGGGTTTTCGGTTTAAAGAAGAAACGGAGAATCTTTTTTTACGGATGATACAAATTTTAAGAAGTGAGCACAAGATTTCTATTTCGGACCGCCAGATCATCAAGTTATACCGTTTGGTTGCCACACGGGCTTATCTGGACAGGGGGGCTTCTCCAGACCAGGTAGAAAAGGAGGATTTGATAATGCTGAAATACACTGCGGAAAGGATTGGTGATTTCGAAAAGGTTGAAAAGTTTGTTAGTGAAACCATCGGGGGATAGCGCTCTCCCGTACAACAAAATAAACCCCTCTTAATGTAGTCATAATTTACATATAACTCCTTTGAATGCAAGCTATTTAAAATAATGGATGAGACCATTAATACTCTTGAAAAACTTCTGAACTTTTTGCCCGACGCCTATGCGTTTACCATGGTGAAGGATGGGAGCAGAGAGTTTCAAATATTTAATAGTTTTATGGGCAATATCGTTTCCGGTGGCCATGAATCACGACATCCCTATCCCCTCATCCATGATATTGTTAATATTGTTTTTGAAAGAGATCGTGTGAGTTTCAAGCCAGTGGAGGATTTTCCCGCTGAATTTGGTCGAAGCTACCGATACTTCCTTGACAATTTGCTGCGTTATGACAAATCTATCCAAGAGGTGTCAAACCTTTTGGACCACATGACTTCCCCTGAAAAATTGTTGTTTTTGGATATCTTTCTACCCTGCTTAGGTTCAAAACTTGAGAAATTTATTCCGGAGGGAAAAAGGGAAGTTCTTATTACCTATGCCCCAAAAATTCCTATTGACCAAGGAGCATTTCTATTAGCCCGGAAGAAAAAGCATGGGAGTCGATATGCAAATTTAATTAAGGCTGGTTTAGGTGCTTGGTTAAAACAATTTGAGTCCAACGGGAAACATCCTATTTTTGAGGAAGAGGACCTCTTTGTTTTTCATTTTTATGTCTATTTGAGGAAAAGAACAGGGAACCTTCAGCTTAAAGAAAATGAAGACCGCCTCAATGAGGACATAGGATTACTCAAGGAATATTCAAGTATCCTGAGAATTTTTCCCCATTATAGCCAAGACATTATCAGAAAAGCCAGAAAATTGCAGGACAAACTTGTACCGGTTAAAGAAGAAAGCATTTTTTCCTTTGGAGGGTATGCCGGACTTCGGCTTGGGGGAAACCTGGATCATGCCGAAAGCCTTCTTCCCTCTGAGCTGGCATGTATGGAAGAGGACCCTCGCGAAAGCCCCGATCCTTTTGACGTCAATGTGATGGAGAATCGCCTCCTCTTTTTTTCCCATGAGCAAAATTTTTCCCTGAAAAAAAAAAGAAGGTTTCATATCATATTTTGGGAACCTCAGGACATGAATTATAGATCCCGCCTTTTGCCCACCCGCTGGCCCTTTTGTTTCTTATCCCTTATTTTCCAGATTGTGGGATTTTTTCGAGACTATTTTTCTTTGAGATATTACCCTTTCCAGTTCGTCTTTAACAAGGAATGCGAGGAAGGGGAAAAAACTTCCAACCTCCTTAATATCATTGCAAAACGTGACTATCCGGATATCAGGATCACCACCCATATTCACCAACCCGAACAGATGCCCGTCTATTTTGAAAAGGAGATTACTGGATCTGCTAGGGACCACTCCTGCATTTTCTTTACACATGAAAAGTATTTGAACCATAAGGATGAGGATAAAAGACCTATGGTTCCAGAAAAATTCAAAGACGTCCACCAAATCAGGGTTTTTTTTGGTTCCGGTTCAAACACCGGTTCCAAAACGGTTTTCGGTATTGATGGGGAAAAATTTGATCCCGTTCAAACCGAGAAAGACGCCCAAAACGCCCTCATTCGTTTGCGAGATGAATTAACACTGAAGGTTGTTGAAGGTCGGTAGGGGCCTTCAATACAACAGTAAGTGTAGCCAAAAGCTTTGGCTTTGCCAAATACATCCTTCGAAGTACTTTCAGTTTTTAAAAATATTTCCGCCGATTGTTTTGCAAAACAGTATCATTAATAAATGAGGAAACATCTAAAAAATGGAATTGCTACAAAATTTCATGATAAAAAACTTAGTAAATTATATAGGCAATTCCTAATCAATCCTTGTTCTTTAAAGTATATCATCGCTTGTAAAGAGAGATTTTGAGCATGAAAATCAACCCCCTTCTTTTTGATCATAAAGGTCGGATGCAATTAGGTTCCGGCTATCCCACAGATGTCAAATGGCACCCTTTATATGCTGAGGATGAGACATATCATTATATTGCAGCCAGTTATAGCACTGGGGAGGTAAAGCTCTTTCGTGTGAAGGTTGATGGTGATGGCGTTCCAAAAGGGTTGTCGGTTGATCATACCTTTATTCTTGATGAACCATCGAAATGTGAATGCATAGATTGGAGTCCTAGTGGACAGTTCCTTGTAGCTGGCTATAGTAATGGGCTTCTACACCTTTTTAATATATGGACTAATCAACAAGAAAAAAAAATTTTAAAGGTAAAGGGCATTGTGATGCTATCATGTCTGTCAATTACAGCCCTGATGGTAAGTATATTGTTTCTGGATCTTCGGAT
>JAJDAS010000516.1 GCA_029261755.1 Nitrospinia bacterium | reverse complement strand
AGAATATGAATCGGAGTTGCTGGAATATGGGACCGAGCTGTTACGGGATATTCCAGGTGTGAAAATTATTGGAACCGCTCAAAACAAGGCAAGCATTTTGTCTTTTATTCTAGAAGAGATCCATCCTCATGACATGGTGACGTTGTTGGATATGGAAGGCATTGCGGTACGAGGCGGGCATCATTGTTCTCAACCGGTAATGCAGAGGTTTGGAATCCCGGCTACGACACGCGCCTCATTGGCTTTTTATAATACCCATGAGGAGTTGGACAAGCTAGCTGAGGGAATTTGGAAGGTAAAAAAAGTTTTTTCGTGAACCCTTGTCATGTGAAGCAAAAAAGAAAGAAACAATAGAAAATTTTTGAGGTCTTTTCAATGTCTTACCAAAGCGATTTATATCAAAAGGTGATTTTGGACCACAGCCAGAGCCCAAGGAATTTTTACCCTTTGGAAGACTCCAGCCATAAATGCATTGGGCACAACCCCTTATGTGGCGACCAGTTTGTGGTTTATATGAAAGTTAACGGAGAGTTGATAGAAGACGTCAGTTTCGCTGGTAGCGGTTGCGCCATTTCCAAGTCCAGCGCATCTTTAATGACAAGCTTTATAAAAAGAAAAACCGTAGAGGAAGTCCGGCAAATTTTTGATGAATTTCACAAAATGATTTTAGGTGAATTCGATCCTAACTATCGAGAAAACAACTTGGGCAAATTAAAAGTTTTTTTAGGGGTCCGGGAGTTTCCATCCAGAACGAAATGCGCCACCCTGGCCTGGCATACCATGATCGGCGCATTGGATGGAAACAAGGAAACCTCTACGGAGTGAACTATTGTTCAAAACAGAGTCATCAAATTAGGGACGGGTCAGAAATAACTTGGTGTTTTTCTCGCTCAGATTTAGGTCAGATTTGGCCGAGCTGATTGAGCGAAACCGCAGTAATAGCAACGCTCTTTTGAGGATTTCGCGATTGAGGATCGGTCGAAGATGGCCTGAAAATGAGATGCGAAAATGCTAAGTTATTTCTGGCCTGTCCCTTAGGCCTCACATTTTTTCACTTATTAAAGGGGCATTTTTTGTAACTACTACAGGTGTTCAGACTGAAGGCTGAAGAAAAAAACACTCAAAAGGTTATGGATAATTTGAATAAGGCATTCAGATGTACTTGATTTACTTCAGCCTTCGACCTTTTCACCTGATTAGTTACCATCTTTTCAATTTAAGGAGGTCTTTTCATAGAGGGAAAGGGGTCCTCACACGAACCCCTTTCCCGAGGTTTTCATGCATTTGACCAAACCTTTTCATTGAGGAGTGAAACCATGGTTACCTTAGCCGGCAAAACGCAAAAGAAAAATGGTTTATTAGGGCGGCCTCTTTTTTTAATTGTATTGGGTCTGCTCTTTTGTCTCACTGTGGTTCCTGCAGGTGCGTTCCACTTTTCCGATCACCATTCGTTGAATTTCGACGCCCACACCAAAAAAATGGTGGGTGAGGAAGTTTTCAAGGAAATCAACCGTTTTTTTCATGACGGGGAAATGTCCATGGAGACGAAAAATATGAACGCTTTGTTAGACCTTTATTCGGATAATTATGTTAACGGTCCGCATAAGAAAGAATCTGTGAAAAAGATTTGGGAAGTCCTTTTTTCCAAATTCGACGACCTCTCCACCATGCACAACATGCGCTTCATCACCACTTCGCCGGAAAGCAATGTCATGATCATTCGTTGCAGTGGTTTATTGATGGGCGTACCGAAAGGAGAAAAAGAACTCATTGCCATTGACAACTGGGTGAATACCGACCATGTCCTGGCGAAAGAGAATGGGAAATGGAGGCTTATCGGGAGTTCAGGAAAGGAGAAAAAAAGATTCTGGTTTGATAAACCACTCCATCCACTTTTTTAACACCACCCCTTTTATTTTGGGGTTTGTGGGCCTTCCAAAGCCTACAAACCCCAACAGATGGTGGACCTTTTATAGACGTCCATGTAAAGCGATTCTTCTGGAAAAATCGCTGGAAAGCAAAAACAATCAAGACAAATACTCTCTTTTAGATACCTCAAGGAATCCTTCCAGCTTGCTTTTTAAATGGTGGGGATTTTCTCCTTCGGCAATGGCAACGCAGCCTAGAACAATGAGTTCTTTTAATGTGGTTTCTCTCCTGATCATAAGCTTAATTTTTGCTCCTATGGAAGGCCAAAAAAGATTTGTGGTACCAACACTATAGACCGTGGCAATAAAAGCTACCGTAATTCCCCCGCCAAATTTTTCAGGTACCGCAAAATATTCCATGAAATGAAAAAGACCAAGTACTACCCCTATAATGCCAATGGTGGGAGCATAGGTTCCCGCAGTTTCATAAAATTTTGCGATACTTTTATCCATTTCCTTTTCTTTATCCATATCCATTTCAAGTGTTTTCTTTATGATCTCCGGCTCTGTGCCATTCACGGCCAGTTGGAGTCCCTTTTTAAAAAACGGATTTTTTACATTGTCCAGTTTGGACTCCAAGACCAAAAGGCCTTCCATCCTGGCAGTGCCGGTGAAATCAAGGACCTGGTTAATGGTTTCCGCAAAGTTTAAACCGGACCCCAAAAAAGCTTTCAGACCTTTTTTTATGGAAAGTATAAAAGTAGAAAGAAGATAATGCATAAGAATCCCTCCAAAATATTGCTACCTAAGGATAATGAAGGCAACTATCACCGGAAGAATAAAACCAAAATGTTAGCCTTCTATGAGTGGCTAAAAAGTAAAACTATTAGAAAGGGTTCACTACCTTTAAGTGCCACTCTATATTACAACGCAATATACATACCAGTGTGGAAAAGGTAGTGAAAAATGGTATTCCGGAGTACTGTTTTTACGCCAAGGGGATTTTGTAACTTATTGCTTTACAATGATTTTTCTAAAAAGCTATTACAAAATCTTTACAAATTATATTGTTCAACAATTTCTTAATTGTTAAGGATGAAGTGTTTTTTAAGAGTTCTGTAAAGATTTATATGGAGGGGTTATGTCAAATTTTTGTCTTGAGCAGTGAGAGCAAGTCTGCCAATGGCTTATATTTCCTTAGTTAAATCAAAAGCAGAGTTATTATCATTTATTAAGCACTTTGAGACTGGATGCGTACGGTGGGAAGGAGAAAAAACACAAACCGCCAAACCAGAAAACGAGGATGAGTAGATGAAGATACTTAGCAATTGCCATAAGTGTTTACTCCATGGTTGAAAATTAATATTTTCAATCTGATTGTGAGTAAAAGGGATTGTTTTTTTCTTAGCTGATTAAGATGAGGCAGGAGCATGAAATTTCATCAATTATCATTTTTTAGTTTTATAAACTAAGCGAAACTATTCAAGGAAAGCTTACATCAAAAGACTATAGGTTGAATTTTCGGGGATTTGCAGAGGAGACTCTCCATTACAAAAACTGTATTCCCGATAAATCCAAGCGCCAGTGCTGCGGTAAGTTGGATTGAAGCATAACTTTCATTGGCTATGTTTTTATGCAGCTGGCGCCACCGATCCATTGGAGGTAGCTGTCATGAAACGAGATATGAGCTTAAAAAGTTCAGAATGTTGGACAGAGCAAGGCATTTCCTTGTTGCTAACAGGCATATGCAGCGCCTTTTTTCTTATGCCAATCGTTTTTTATGGTTTCTAACCTATGGCTTGACCCGATTAAATAGATACGTTTTTATGGTCTTGTCGCGTTGTTGCCCAGTTAAAAAGATACTA
>JAJDAS010000515.1 GCA_029261755.1 Nitrospinia bacterium | reverse complement strand
CCATGAGCGATTTCCCACAGTTCCACAGGTTCAACAACAAATTTTTTTTCTTTTTTTAAAACTACCTATTCGAAGCCGTTCTTGAAATGGTGCCAGCCTTAACTCAGCTACTTTTACCCATAGATATCGCTGAGGAGGCAATAATGCCAATGAGTTTTATGCTTTTATTTTCATTCATCATCTTAAGCCTTTTCTCTATTCTCTTAGGAAGGCAGGAAATGTAGGAATATTTTTTTAGTTTTTTTCCGTTTTTTTCCTATTTTCCTGAAGAGCCTTTTTTTTAGGTTTATAATTTTGTCGCTACGTAACCTTTAAAAACAAGAGCCTCATAAAATCGCTCCACTTCACCGAAACCGCATCTGCCAAGAAGCTCCATGGTTCGCTCTTCCGTCACGGGATAGACGTCATTCACGATGTGCTCAAAATCTTTATCCACATTCTCAGGATCGCTCCTCTTCTCTTTCTGAAAGTTCTTCCAGACCTCAATCACCTTATGGTAACGGTCACTCTCATTATCGCCACCCACATCCACAAGGATCATCTTGCCTCCCTTTTTCAGGCGTTTAGATATTTCCTTGAGGTAGGCCTCCTTTTCACCGTTATCGGGGATAAAGTGCATAACAAGGATGGAAGTGGCCGCGTCAAATAGCGGGTCACTATCCACATCAGCCACATAACCCGTGTGCAGGTGTATTCTTGCCCCAAAGCCCTTTCGGCTTATCTTTTCTGCAGCAGTAGCAAGCATTGCCTCGCTGGGATCAACAGCCGTAATGCGCCATGCGGGGCTCGACTCTAAAAGAGCCACCGTTTCCGTTCCTGTGCCAGCTCCAACAATGAGAACTTTAGCTTCCTCTGGTACAGAGTTCTTCAAAATCAGCCGCGCCATATCGTGCATAGCATCATAACCGGGTATTTTTCCCCTGATGAGATCGTCATAAACGACTGCTTCTTCATTACCAAAATGCTTTTTAGCTGTATCCAACTTTTCTTCATCCATTTTAATGTATCCCTTATTTATTCCTTATTCTCAATCATTATATCAGGCAGGTTCTGAAGCAAAGCATCCCATGTTTCATACTTTTTTAGCGCCTCTAGCATTACTGGGAGGGGCGATAGCCATATGTCCGGCAAGCTACATTCTCCGTCATTCACTATCTCAAAGGCGAGCTTTTCCTGAGGGGGCATAAATTGAGCGTCCACGCCCTCTTTGTTTCCCCGCGCATCGACGCGGTACCACCCTATCCCCTCCAGCCATAGGGCATTAAGTCCATGAAGACAATAGGGCGAGCCCTCTCCATCAAAGGTGAGTCGCTGAAAACAAAATCCAGCTGGAATGCCATTGGCTCGCAAAAGCGCAGCAAGAAGATGACTTTTGGCGTAACAATATCCCGTTCCATATTTAAGAACATCAGAGGCCCTTAGTGTGACAGGATTCATTTGATAATCAACACTGTGCTTTATCTCGTCTCTTACCCACTCAAAGCTCTGCCGCGCTATTTCAAGTTTACTATCTATCCCTCTCGCCAGATGATCCGCCAGTTCTTTTATTTCCTGCTTTTGCCAGTCGATAATCTCTGAATGGGCAAGGAATTTTTCACTTACTTCCATTGTAAAAAGATAAACCTTTATTAATTAGGGGGTTTTAGGAATGATTATTACAATGATACAATAACAAGCAAAAAATCCCACCTAAAATCATGAAGAGCCGTAATTATTCACTTTGACTTTAAGATGCCGAACCAAGGGGGCACCCATTAGAAGGCTCGTTGTCACCGAATATTTCAACCCTGAGTATTGCAGAAGATTCGCCAACAGGATTCGATAGATGGACTTTATACCCCGCATCCATTAATCCGTCCACAAGCCAATACCAGTTGTAGGTGGATTCCACCACAACTCCATGAATCTTAGATACTTACATGTTGATTCTGAGAATCCGTCTTTTACAATGCAAAAATCTTTTAAAATCAAAGACTTTGAACCACGAATTTCACTGATTTCACAAATTAAAGATTTAATTATTAGTGTAATTTGTGCAATTCGTGGTTCAGAAGGTTTTTGTTTTTTTGTGCCTTGGTGACTTCGTGGTTCAAGAATTTCAAAGGGGATATCTATGGGTGGCAATTCGCCGTAGGCTCTGTAAAGTTCTGTTTTTAAAGGAAAATAAGCTTTCGATTAGACGTTTTTTTTCACTGTGGAAAATAAACCCACTGTTCTTTCCCAATTTTTATTCCCTTTGGAAAGCTCATTCTTACCCACAAATACCCCTGAAGAGCCAAATTTTTTAAATTTAGGAGAAATAAACATGCTTATAGAATGGGAGGATTCTTTTAAAACAGGTATTAATACTTTCGATGAACAACATTTACAGCTTTTTGGGATGATCAAGAAACTTGATATTGGAATAAAAGAAAAAAAGTCAAAGGAAATAATTGGTGAAATTCTTGATGGGCTTTTTGATTATACAATTATGCATTTTTCCGCAGAAGAAAAGGTCATGATAAAACATGGATTTTCCGGCTACGAAGAACATAAAAAAGAACATGATGAGTTAACCAGAAAAGTAAAAAATTATCTCGTTGATTATCACAATAACCGTTTTTTGCTTTCTGCCGATTTGTTAGGCTTTCTTTCCAATTGGCTAAAAAACCATATTGGTTTGATGGATAAAAAATATGCGCCATTTTTTTGTGGAAAAGGTTTAGAGTAAAGAGGAAGATATATTACTGATGATCAAAAAAACATGAGAGGCGGGTACCACGTTGGAAAGCCGATATAAGGCAGAAAACAGTAAGCAAGAGGAAAAAAAACAGCTTATGGAGAGTGGGGAGACTGAGAAAAGGGCAAACTAGAGCATGGGTAGAAAAAAGCTTGATATCAAAAAAGCTTTCTTTCATCAATAAAAAAACAGAGACAGACAATACCCCTGTTTTGCATGATAGTTGCCAATTGGGCATTATTTTGGCATGATGCACATAAATTAAGGATATATGGCAATGAAAAATAATGATGAACTTGCCCGGAACGAATAAAAGAGAAAACAATGCCCACAAAAAAGTGCTTGTGGGGTTATTTTTCATATTCCTTTACCTGGGAATTTCCCAAATCCCCGCATATTCTGAAACCGTTGCAGAGGTTTTTGAAATTCATTATTCCGAAGCGGAGAAACTTCAAGAGACCGTGCGGCCTCTATTGAGCGAACAGGGCCGGGTTTCCGTGGCCCCTTCCACCAATGCCCTGGTAGTCTTGGACAAGCCGGAAGTTATCCAACGAATTCGTTGGATTCTCGCCCAAATCGACCGAAAACCCAAGCAAATAAGGATTCAGGTAGATTTCGTTGAAAAAGAAAGACTAAAAGAATATATTACTGATGTAAATTGGCGGGCGGGCAAAAAGGGATGGTCCGTGGGCTCGCCTCTAGGTTCCCATAAAAACCATGCCGGGATGGGTTTCTCCATAGGAACTCAGAGGCAAAGTAGCAAGAAAAGCCAGTTTCTTTTGCTTAGGGAGAACTTACCAGGACGTATTTTCGTTGGAGAAGAGGTTCCCCACGCTTCATATTATTTGCAGTACGGACACCGGCATGGTTACCTTGCCCCTAACGTGACATTCAAAAAGGCTGGAACGAGCTTTTCCGTAACAGCTCGCAGGGCAGGTAAGGGGAAATTACATATCAACTTGCAGCCGGAGGTCAGTTATTATGACAGAGAGGAGAAGAGTTTCAGTGTGAAAAATGCGTCCACGGCCCTGGTTGTGGACGACCCTGGAACCGTCGTTCTGGGCGGGTCCGATGGGCAAGACGGCTATTTCAATGCGAATTTCATGCGGGGAGTAAATAATTCAAACGCTACATCTAATTTTGTGATGATCTTAAAAGTCCGTTCAGAGAAATGAGGTAAGTATGCAGGTTCAACGTTCAAGGGTTCATGTTAAATGGTAATAACGTTAATAATGGTATCAATTTAGGTCTTTGAAAAATTACATGTTTTAATCCCTTTAAACGTTTTCTTCCATAAGGAGACTTCCAAAAACTCTCTTCACATCCCCCTAACCCCCTTTATTAAGGGGGAATTAGTTGTAGGAATTCTTCAACTATAGAGTTTCTGGAAGTGCCCATAACATGGTCTGAATGGAATATTGGAACATCGGGAACTTGGTTTTTTCCACCATTCCATCTTCCCACTATTCCAACATTCCATTTGTGGGGCCGCGTTCATTCGGGCGCTTTCTTAAACAATGTTAAACATTTTTTCAAATAGCTAAAGTGTTACAATAATTAAAGTGTTTAAGGTTCTATGAAGAGCGCAAGAGGGGCAACCGACTCTCCCTGAGCCTTGTTCCTTTAACCAACCCAAAAGGAGGAAACCATGGAGCATTTTACTTTAGAGGGCCCCATCGGTTATTACAACGGGCTGATCATTGCAGCTCTTCTACTGGTCACCTTGTGGGGTTTGATGAAACTTGATGAGAGGATAGCCAAAAATGATATGGAAAAAATGATGAAAGAGGTGGAGAAAATTAAGATCGATTAGATGCTAACGTCTGATGCCCTCAATCCCTTACAAAAAAAGTAATTTGATCCACCATTTTCCCGCCGCTCCGAATGGCCAGCCTTTGTGTCCCTGCCCTGGGCTCCCAGGCCAGCAGGGCTGAACTACCAATTTCCTCTCCGTCCAACGTCCATTTCAGATCGCTAACCCATCCTTGTGCTTCAAAAAGTATCTTTTGTTTATGGAGGGGAATGTCGGGATCCAAAGCTATCACTGCTCCCTGAGATGGATAAGTGATCTTTGGATTGGGTGACACGGTTATGGGTAGTACCTTTTCGCTCTCCGTTCCTCTCAGAAAATACTCTTCCCTGCCGGAGCCTGTATTCATAAAATTTACTTTCTTTTTGATAACGCTCTCAGGTGGAGAGGGGGGACGGCTGGGCGTAACTTTATGAAGGGTATTCATAATTTCGTACCAGAGGGGCGCCGCGCCAGTGATTCCGCTTACATTCCGCATGGGTTCCCCGGAGAAATTTCCCACCCAGACGCCGAGGGTATATTTTTCGGAAAAGCCAACGCACCAGTTATCCCGCATATTTTTACTGGTGCCGGTCTTAACCGCACTCCAGAACTTTGTGGACAAAGGATTGTTTAGGGAAAAGGTGGCGCTCCTGGCCCCTTTATCGGAAAGAATATGGGAAACAAGGAAGGCAGCGCCCTCGGAGAATATTTTTTTGGGCGCATGGTTTTCTTTTGAAAAAGTCAGTCTCAGAGGAGTCCAGTCACCATGATTTGCCAGAACGCGGTATGCGTTTACAAGTTCCCAAAGGCTCACGTCCGCCGTTCCAAGGGCAATGGAAACTCCGTAGTAGCCGCCATCCCGAAGGTTCTGAAAACCAAGCTCCCGGAGTTTGGAGACAAACCGCTCAGGGCTCATGAGGGAAGCGACCCTTACTGCGGGGATATTGAAAGAGGAGGCTAGGGCGGGGCGCAGGGTAACCAGTCCTTTAAAGTGGTTGTCGTAGTTCTTCGGACGATAAATACCCATGGGCGTAGGAAAGTTTAGGGGGACGTCCTTTAAGAGAGAGGCCGGGGTCAATATCCTTTCATCCATAGCAAGACCATAGAGGAAGGGTTTCAGAGTGGAGCCCGCCTGCCTTTTCGCCATAATCCCATCCACATAGCGCGCCGGTGAGGTTTTCCCGGAATTCGCGACGTAGGCCAGGACCTCACAGGTTTCATTATCCACCGCCAAGACCGCGCCATCCGTTACGTTTTTCCTTTTCAGGGCATGGAGAACCTGGCGCAAGTTTTCCATCACCACCCTCTGCAACTCTTCATCAATGGTGGATCTAACTTCGAGTTTCCCATTGCTTAGAAGTTTACCTGCCACATGGGGAGCCAGGTTTCGAGGGAGCCTGATGGAATAGGCATTCCCAAGGTGGTTTCTTACGGTGGCCATTATTGCTTCGCAATGGCTATTCAGTGACTTCTCATAAGGTTGAGGGAGGCCACCACTTTCCCCCTCCTTGCGAAGGAGGGGATACAGGGGAGGTTTTTTCAAATAGGAATCACCCTCAACTTTTTGAGAAATTACGTCATTCATTCCCAAGGTAACTGACGCTTGGCATGCCCTGGCGCCTACAGTTTCTACTGAGGCATTAGGAGCTGGAATGAGCGAGGCCAATATCAAAGACTCCTTATCATTCAGGCCGTTGGGGGTTTTCTTGAAAAGCCCTTGCGAGGCGGAGCCGATCCCTTCCAGTTCTCCCCTGTAAGAGATCAGGTTCAGGTACGCCTCTAGGATTTCTTCCTTCGACCAGCTTTGTTCTATTTCAATGGCTGCCTTTAGCTGGAGGATCTTTTGTCCAATGGTACGCCTCAATCCCTTCGCTTTCAGATTTGGGTCTAACAGCGAAACCAACTGCATGGTGATGGTGCTGGCTCCCCGTTTCTTTCCATGAATGAGATGCTCATAAAGGGCGGAGGCCATGGCCCGGTAGTCCACCCCTCCATGTTCGTAAAAACGCTTGTCTTCCAATTGCAGCACAAATTTGAGAAAGGCGGGGGAAATGTCTTTTAGGCGAGTCCAGCGGAGCCGCCTTCTTGTGAAGTCTACCCTCATCTCATGAATAACAGCGCCGTTCCTATCCAGCAGTACGGCCTCGGATGGTTTATAATTTTTTCCCAACTCATTGAAAGAAGGAAGGGAAGGGTTCGCCGGGAGGAGAAAGGGAAGGGAAGGGATGAAAATGGATACAGTTAGAAAAAGCGCAAAGTAAAAAATCTTTTTAGGCAATGGCACAGTCCTTACGCTCCAAAAAAATAGCTTCATCCTCATACCTAAAACATAGCATAAAAAAATAGCTTAGGAATACAGGAAACCAGGAAAAAATTGAACGAAAAAAGATGGAATTGGTCAGGCAGTTGCGGCCATGGGCCTGATTTTTTTATATTCGGAACTATACTTTTGCATAGTGTCCCAAACATTCACATCCATTTGCAGACCTAACCAGAAGTCCACGGTAGTATTGAAGTAATGGGCCAAACGTAGAACGGTATCAGGGGAAATAGCGCGCTTTCCAAGAATTATTTCATTGATTCGGACACGAGTTATTCCCAGCGACTCCGCCAACTGTTTTTGGTTGATTCTTAAAGGTTCAAGGAACTCATATTTCAGAATTTCCCCTGGGGGAGTAGGACGTCTTTTTTTGGGTAACATAACCTCTCCTGTCAGTGATATTGAACTAATTCTATATTAAAAATATCCCCATCTTCATTCCTAAAACATAACATAAAAAAATAGCTTAGGAATACGGGAAACCAGGAAAAGCAAAAACACTATAAGAGTCTTCCTGTATTTCCTGCATTCCTAAGGTTAAAATGGTTTATGAACATTCGTAAATCAGGGGAAATGATACTGAAAAGATATTTGGTATGCTTAGCTCTTACGCTGTGGATTTTTATTGTTATTTCCGGCTGCGCTCTGGTGTACCCTCCAAAAGGTGATCGATACTACCTCCCTGAGTTATATCGTGGCTGGATATGTGTACATTATAATGTGGAAGGCGCCCCTGAGCTTCCCATTGAAGATGGTTTTCTCGTACATAAAATACCAGAAAATGGCCTGTTAGTGACATCATCTGCACCACGGTTGAATGAACCTAGTCGTAATGAAAACTACTACTACAGTAATAAGGGCGTTCGAGAAGCCAAAGAGCTTCAGCATGGCAGCGGGCACACAAAACAGCAAAAAATAGGATTAAATGAAGAAATTAAACTCTATTTTTGGATTAGTTGTTGCGGGCAACTTGAAGCGGATTATGAGAACCACATAAAAAATCATACGGATATAGAAACAAATCCTAAATGCGGGAGGTGGGATCAATAGAAAGCCCTAACCAAAGATAGTTGAATTTTTTGACCACGAAGGCACAAACGCACAAAAAAACAAAAACCTTGTGAACCACGAATCGCACGAATTACACTAATAGTTAAATCTAATAACACCGTTGAATTTAGCGTTATATTTATATTTTAAAAAGTGAGGCACGAATATGGATGCAAATGCGCAATGGTCCAAATTGGCAGTTGAACTTGGTTTTCAGCTCAAACGAGAGATTCGTCCATTTGTAGAGTTGCCTTCTCTGCACAAGATGGCAGAGCGTGCTATGAAAAAAGGCGATCTCAAAAATGCCGAACGACTCCTTAAAAATCCGATGATAACCAAGTTGATGTCTAGCAATTTTATCGGTTCGGCAACAGGCCTTTATGGCGGCTATGAATTTGCAGTGTTTCGCAGTACGCATTCAGGCACCCCCTCACCAAATCCGGCCTACTATATTAATATCGTTCTTCTTTTTAAAGAAAAATGCCGGTTAGGCCTTGAAATCCAAAAAAATGACATTTTCTCTAAAATCAAAAAAGCTATTGGGCTGGGTTCCTATGTAAAAATCGCTGAAAACCATATGCTTAACGAGAAGGTCTCCATAAAAGCAAATTTGAAAGACCAGGCTCGGAAGCTTCTTTCCAACAAACTCTTGCAAGACAAGCTATTAAACCTCTATCTGTTCTCCAATACTTTCGAAATTTCAGATCGTGATATTCGCTACAGTGAACGTGGAGAAATAATAGACAAGGATAAAGCAATAAAAATTATGGATATGATGGTGGAAGCAGCTAAGAATTTTCCCGTAAAGGGTTGAGATTTGTTAAAAAAGTATGAGTAGAAAAACACAACGGACGCTCACACGCCCTGGTTCCCCGTGGACCTGGGATTTTTTTTGCCTGGAAACACTGGGTATAGATTCTTTGTGAAAAAGAAATTGACTTTGGCAATAGCCGAAAATAGCTTAGAAGTGCAGGAAACCGGGGAAAAGCGGAAAGCAAAAAAACTAGTAAGAATCTTCCTGCATTTCCTGCCTTCCTAAGATGAAAATGGTTTGTGAACTACTTTTTTCGTTTACGTGTTTCGGCATGTAGCATTAATAAGCCCCATTTTCAGTGCGAGCCAGTAAATATGCTTTGTAATTATCCTTGACTTTCCTGGATTACCATAGTATATTGCTCAGAATGTGGACTACAGATAAATGTTAAAGTTCTATAATCCATCTTATGGGCTCACACATGGACTCAAATGCACCCGGTCAATTTTTAGGATATGCTCTCCAGGTTCCACGTGCGTTATTTCATCTTTTAAAAGGCGGACCTGGAGATGTTATTTGCGTGGAAGTCTTGGGTGATGTTGCTACCCTTACGGCTGATTCTCATTTGACTGCCGAAGAAGATAAGTCCTCGATTAATTGCAACCCGCTAACCAATAAATCAACTGATCTTTGGAAAACATTTTACAACTGGATGGCTGCTATCGATGAGGGAGAGATAATTATTCAGAAAACCATATTTATTCTCTATTCCAACAAGAAGGGCAGACCGGGAATTGTAAATACCTTTGATTCTGCAACAACTATTGAAGAGGCTAAGAATGCAATTTCAGAGGCAAAGTTACAACTAAAAGGTGTAGGCCAAGATCATTCTATTTGGAAATATTATAATTTCGTCATAAATCAAAATGAAGAACGATTGGTGGAACTAGTGAAAAATTTCGAACTCCAGATTGGGAGTGGCGCCGGTTATGAGGAAGTCCAAAGCGAATTGGTTCGCAAGCATTTGCCTGCCAGTCAAATCCAATTCTTACTTAAATACATTGCCGGATGGTTACAAAAAGAATTGACTGAAAGTATTGCTAAGAAGCAACCAGCAAGAATTAGGTGGGAAGACTTTGATAAACAAGTAAAAATCCCGTTCGATCGTGCTAGACGTTTAGAGCTGATAGATTTCACACTGCAGGACCCCATAGACGAAAACGATATACAACAACAAATGAAGATTTGGCCATGCTACTTGCAACAGTTGGATGCTATAGACTGTGATGTTGATGATACGCTTGAAGCTGTCACTGATTTCTTAAAGGCAAAGGTCAATCGTGATAAATGGATAGAGGATGAAATTATTGATGAGAGTATTGCTACGGACTTTCAAGCGAGACTAATTTCGTTTTGGAGTAATCATCAAAAAAGAATTAAATTAACAGAAAGGAACTTAAGCGAAAAAGATAAAGGGCAGTTGCTATTATTAGACTGTAAAAACCGACAGGAAAAAATAAGAGACGAGCAGCCACCAAGTTCAACAATTGCTGGGACATACCATGCACTGGCGGATGAACCAGTTTTAGGCTGGCACCCAGACTGGCAAAATCTCTTTCAAAAACAGTAAGGATTAGTGATCATGGGAAAATTAATAGAAGAAGTACGTCAATGGAATTCTCCATCTGTGGGTGCGTATTTATTGTGGAAGTTTACATCAGGATACTGCGATGCACATCCGAACGGAGATGCTCCGGTTGCGTTGCTACATTTTTTGGCTATGCCAATGCTAACAAGCAAGAGACTACTTGAACCCATAAATAAGCATAGAGCAGATCTGCAATCTTATGTTAGAAGTTTTGAGGCTTCGAAAGACACAGATATTTTGATTACCATACATGATAGAGCAAAGCGGAATCGTGGTTACACAATGGCCGCAATTGATATCGGCGTTTCGTCGGGATTGATTTTCTGGGATGCCGATAGCGGAAAGCTTTACGCTCGCAGAGATGTAAAACGGACCCGTAGGGGTAATGCACTCAAAGCATCATTCGTTAGAGATGGCCAAAAGGCCGAAATATTAGGAGGCTGGTTTGCAGAACATAGTATTTCGACAATTGCCACTTATCTCAAGGTGTTACTTTAATGAAATTTCAATTATTGAAATTAATCATTTGGCCCAAGGCGACAAACCTCGTGCCTCGTATTGTCGAGTTTACTCCCGGCGTTTTGAATGTAATTACAGGTGCATCTCGAACAGGGAAATCAGCGATAATCCCAATTATCGATTATTGTCTTGCTTCGAGTGATTGTTTCATCCCAATCGATACTATCCGAGATCATGCATCCTGGTATGGTGTTGTCTTTCAAACTGCTTCGGAGGAGATTCTTCTCGCACGAGGCGTTCCAGCTGGCACTAAGCTTTCTAATGATTTATTTATTCTTCGGGCATCAACTGTCAGTGTTCCGCCTGTCATCGATGAACCAAATGAAAAAATTGATGGTGTAAAGAATATTCTGAACACAATATCTTCAGTTCCTTACTTCAGCCTTGAAGGCGATATTGAACGCAAATCCTACCAAGCTCGTCTCGGGTTTCGAGACCTAATGGCGCTCGTCTTTCAAAATCAGGATATAGTGGCAAATCAGAACATACTTTTTTATAAAACACATGCACATGTACACAGAGAACGACTTCGGAACTGGTTTCCTTTCATATTAGGTGCAGAAAACGTTGAAATACTGAAAGCAAGGCATCGACTTCAGGAAATAGAGCAACGACTCAAGCAGTTAAGGCGTGAGTTTGAAAAGGCGAAGGCGCATTCTTCTTCATGGATGAATAACATGCTTGGCCACCTTAAAGTGGCTAAAGAATATGGACTTCTTGAGGAAGAAATTGCTAACACAGCTACACCTGAGGATTTAGTTTGTACAGCCAAGCAGCTCATTGAAAATATTCCAGAGCATTCGAAGACCAAGTTTGAGGATATTCTCACTGCCTCTACCGAACTGAATGCTATAGAAAAAGAAGAGGACAAAACTAGTACTGAAATTGCTCTTGCCAAAAGAAGGCTAAATGACCTTCAACAGCTTAAGTCTGGTTTTCAAGACTATGGCAACGCTGTGAGGAAACGAGTAGAAAGACTCCATATTTCCCAGTGGCTGAAGGACATTGCCACAGAGGCGCAGAGTTGTCCGGCCTGCGGTAGTTCTGAGCATCCTAAAAGTAATATAGAAATTTTGTAACTATTCAGCGTAACTGCGGCATGTGTATGAAATATCATACGCTAGATTTTTAAATACCCTTATGCCATAATGTTCTCAATGGCTATTGAGAACATAAAAATTGAAGAATCAATTGAGTATGTTCGCAAGCTCCT
>JAJDAS010000514.1 GCA_029261755.1 Nitrospinia bacterium | reverse complement strand
CCATCGGCTATCAGCCAACCCGTTGGTACCGGTCCATTTCAGTTTGTTAACTACCAAATGGATGAAAAGGTGACGCTGAAGGCTAATCCTCATTATTTTGATGGCCCCCCAAGGATCCACACCCTGGTCTTTCGCATCATCCCGGATGAAACCATCCGCATCCTGGAACTGGAAAAGGGCAATCTGGATCTCCTGCAAAATGCTATTTCTCCCGACATCCTTCCCAGGTTGAAGGAAAACACCAACCTCAAAATTACTCAAAGGACAGGAACAAATTACTCCTATATCGGATTCAACCTGGAAGACCCAATCCTCCAAAACCAAAGGGTTAGAGCCGCCATAGCCCATGGAATCCAACGCCAAAGGATCATCACTACCATCCTGAAAGGGCTTGCCACTCGCGCCTCCGGTCCCCTCTCCTCCATCAATTGGGCCTACAACCCCCATCTGCCGCTAGTTGAGTACAATCCGGCAAAAGCCAAAAAACTCCTGGATGAAGCAGGTTTTCCCGATCCCGACGGCAACGGCCCACAACCTCGCTTTACCCTCACCTACAAAACCTCTCAGAACGAACTCCGCAAGTTGATTGGCGAGATCCTGGTCCAGCAGCTCTCCGAGATCGGAATAGAGATAAAGATGAGGAGTTACGAATGGGGAACTTTTTACGGTGACATCAAGAGCGGCAATTTTCAAATGTTCACCCTTACTTGGGTGGGAATCCGGGACCCTAATTTTTTTCAGGACGTTTTCCACTCCAATAACATCCCCCCCAGGGGCGCCAATCGGGGAAGATACCGGAATGCCGAAATCGACCGCCTGACGGAACTTGGCGCAAAGACTCTTGATCCGGCCAAAAGAAAGGAAATTTACTCGAAAATCCAACAAATCATCGCCTCTGAACTCCCATATGTAAGCCTTTGGCATTCCGTAAACGTAGCGGTAATGAAAAAAAATCTCCAAGGCTTTACAATATATCCTGACGAATCGTTGGCAAGTTTGAAAAACGTTTATTTTTTGGAGACCCCAAGTGGACAAGAAAACCGGTAAATTCCCAACGGAAAAATCTAAACGGATCATCATGTTCTGCGATCTGCGGGACTCCACCGACATCCTGCTGAATTTCGAGCAGGGCGTTTACCGCAGCATGGGAGGCACTGAGGAGAAATCTTTTACTTACGAGGAGTTCATTCTAGATCTCCATGAAACTTCCTATAAGGAACTTTACCTGGGAGACGAAAACACACACTCCGAAATTTACGGAGACGGTGTGATGGCGATCTTCCCGGAAGACAACACCAAATTCATCCTGGAAAACATCTATCGCCTCACAAAACGGATGCGTAACTACAACGAATCCACCGGAGTAGGCGTCTTTCGCCCAAGCATTGACATAGGGTTCGGCATCACTGTGGGAGAAATTTCCTTTGTTCACTATTCCCTGGACCAGCGCCACCATCCCATCGGAAGATGCGTTCACGAGGCGGCCAGAATCGAAGGGGTCTCCAAGTTTTACGATGCCAGGGTATTGATCTCCGACCGGTTTTTCAAATACGCAGAATGGTACATCAAGGACGACCCCAGGTTCGCTTACCGATTCATCGACCGGGTCCGATTGAAAAGCTTTCGCGAACCCATCACTCTCTTCGAGATTCTCATCGACAACGATCCCAGGTTCGAAAATAAAAAGAATTCCATCCCCTACTATTTAGAAGGCTACACCAAATTCTGCAAAAGGGAGTGGGAGCCGGCCAAGGAGCTTTTCCTGAAGGTCCAGCACGAATTCGGGCTGGGCGTTGGATCGGTGATGGCCAGAAGATGCGACATCCTCTCCCAAAGTCCGCCGAAACAGGACTGGAACGGGATATGGAGGATGAAAGACAAGTAGTTCAAAAGATGAACATCGAACATCCAACACTGAACGTCGAACATCGAAGAAGGAAGGGGTAAGCCCGTAACATCGAACGTCGAACACTGAACATCGAACGTCGAAAAAGGAAGGTTGGCCGCCTTAAACTTTTCACAAGACCTTCAGACACTTATTTTTTTACGTTTTTAACCTTGAACCGTGAACCCTTAAACGTTGAACCTGAGTTGTTATAAAAAAACCTACATTCTTCGATGTTCGATGTTGGACGTTCGATGTTCGGCGTTAAATCTTTTATAGTCACTTGCTACTCGTCACTCGCCATTCGCCACATTTTTTCTATCCCAAATTATGCAAAAGCCCGCCATCCTCGGAGGCCCGCGAGCCTTCGCAAATCCACTACCCTTCTCTAATCCCGGCTTCGCCCCCTGCCCTGCCCTTTTGGAAAAAATGAAAGGGATCATGGAAAGCGGAATTCTTTCCAAAGGTCCTTATGTGGAGGAGTTCGAGTCCCGGTGCACTCAATTCCTGGACGTGAGGCATGCCATAGCCGTTTCCTCATGCCTATCGGGGCTGTGTTTGTCCTTGCAGGCTTTGGATCTTTCGGGTGAGGTGATTGTTCCGGCCTTCACCTTTCCCGCCGCCCCCGGTTCCATTGTCCAATGTGGCCTCACACCGGCCTTCGCCGATTGTCATCCCCATACCTTCAACATAGATCCTCACCACGCAGAGCGGTTGGTCACCCCGAAAACCTCGGCCATCATGGCTGTTTCCAATTACGGTCTGCCCCCGGACATCCAACTCCTGGAGGAGATATCGGAAAGGCATAGCCTAAAACTCATCTCCGACTCCGCCCAAGCCTTCGGCGCTACCTATGGAAGGAAGATGGTTGGAGGTTTCGGATCGATGGAGGTATTCAGTCTCAGCCAGTCCAAGATCCTCACCACAGGAGAGGGCGGATTAGTCACCACCAATGACAATGCCCTGGCCGAAAAGATTCGACAAGGGAGAAATTACGGGAAGTCCGAATCCGGAGAATTCCTCTTTGCCGGACTCAGCGCCCGCTTATCCGAACTCCACGCCCTCATGGGACTAGAACTTCTGGCATCGGTGCCGGACTTCCTGCAAAAGAGAAGAGCATTGGCGAACTTATACAAAGAAAGACTAAAAGCGGTGGAGGGAGTCCGATTCCAAACCGCTGGCGAGGGAATGGAAAGCTCGGAAAACTATTTCCCCATTTTCATAGACGGGAAGAAATTCGGACTCCATCGGGATGTGGTGTGGCAGGCATTAGCAAAGGAAAACATCGAAACCAGGAAATTATTCTCCCCCCCAGCCTACCAACACCCGGGCTTTGCAAAGTTCAAGAGAGAGGACCTTCCGGCCACGGAGAAGGCATCGGAAGAGTGTCTTGCCCTGCCCCTTTACCCGAGGCTGGAACATGAAGAAGTGGATAAGGTTTGTGATACCATGGAAAGGATTTACCGATGGAGAGATGAGTTTAGGGCACCGCCAAAACTCTTTTAACAACCCGGATAGGTTTCTTCCGTGCGGATGCTGTCGTGCTTCAGCCGGATGACTTCTCTCGCCCGTTCGAGGAGCATTTTGGGTTTTTGAAATTCCTCCACGAACCACTTGAACAATTTTTTATAACCATTTATAGTAGCTTCAGAACAGTTTTCCGCATAACGAATAGCGTTTTATGTAGCTATATTGCTAAAATCACCAAAACATTATAGGAGAAAAAATGCCGGAAGAATGGGTAAAACAAATGCAAAATCAAGTGAATTCACTTGAGAGACTTGAAAAGTACATCAATGTATCTGATGGCGAAAGGCAAGCCATTGAAAAATTGAAAACTAAATGGGGTGTATCTCCCTATTTTGCATCATTGATGGACAAAGACGATTCAAACTGTCCAATTCGTAAGCAGGTAATTCCATCAATGCAGGAACAGGTTAATGAATTTGGAATGGATAATTATCTGGTTTGGAAAGAAAATAGGGCAACCGAGGAAGTCCGACCAGATAGTATTGCCCGTCAATATCACGATCGTATTGCTTTTACTGTTGTCGAAACTTGTGGGATTTATTGTCGGCATTGCTTTCGTAAAGAACTGGTTGTAGATCAGGATTTGAAACTACGGATGGATGTAGATGAAGGGCTGGCCTGGATCTCCGAGCACACTGAAATACGTGATGTGCTTATAACGGGAGGTGATCCATTACTTCTGTCAGACGATAAACTTGAACACCTGATTACAACCCTTCGTGAGATACCGCACGTCGAAATGATTCGGATAGGCTCCCGCCTGCCTATTGTGCTCCCACACCGAATTACAGAAGGCTTAAAGGAAGCTATCGGTGGTTTTCACAAAGTTCCCGTCTGGATCAATACACAGTGCAATCACCCCAAAGAGATTACCGAAAAAACTGAGAAAGCGGTTTATGAACTGATGAGTTGTGGCATCAATGTTGGAAATCAGGCGGTGTTATTGAAGGGGATTAATGATGATGTAGATACATTCAGAGAACTGCATCAGAAATTACTGCGTACTCGCATCCGGCCTTACTACATTTTCTATTGTGAACCAGCTCCAGGAATCGATCATTTCCGCACACCAGTAGAAAAAGGAGCTGAATTGATTCGTGACGCCTTGCGTGGTCATACGACTGGTCTTTCACAACCGATGTATGTATTAGCAACCAAAATAGGCAAAATCCCATTGATGCCGGACTATTATATTGTCGATAAAAATGAGAACGAATATGTGTTGCGAAATCACAAGGGAAAGACCACCAAAATCCCCAATATACCTGAATAAATGTCATCGTAGATTATTAAAATGGCCTATCGGGATAGGACCGCTCCTCACGGAGCGGCCCTCCCACACCACCGAACATACGGGTCCGTCAACGGCGGTTCGGCTGATCAGGCAGAATCAGATCCAGGGGAAAACAAGTCCAAGTGATGCAAAATATTTATCAGG
>JAJDAS010000513.1 GCA_029261755.1 Nitrospinia bacterium | reverse complement strand
CTGGTCCGGCCCTGTCAGGGTAACCGGATAAAAGAGACCGGAGTTTTTAATGGAGGATAATAGTTTTTGGGAATCGGGAAAGAAAGAAAAACAGGTGAGTTGGTTTTGAAGGTCAATCTCTTTTAGGGATATTTCCTCTATTTGCCTGGTCTTTAGGCAATCTTTCAGCAATGAATTCATATTCCTTCTCTTTATAGAAATGGTGGAATATTGGGTCGATGTTTTTTTTGGAATGTTGGTTTCCAGGAAGGTAGCCCGGGGGGTGCTCCAGTGTTCACTTACTCTACCACTCCACCACTCCATTCCGAGTACAATGAACGCAAAACAATGCCCAATAAAAAGCCCAATCGGGATGGTTCATTTACCATCTCTGTATTATGGCTAAATTTTGATGTTTTTCCCCTGGCGGAATGGCTTATTACCCCTTAAATCTGCATTAAACAGCAGTTAATTCTACTCTCTTCCTGAAAATTTAATGGTAATTTTAATATAATATCATATAAAAAGCTATTGACAATGAAAGCTGGCTGTTATATTATAGCGTAAAATTTCACAGGAGAATTTGAAGATGCCTGATAATAATGTCAAGAAATATCGTGAGTCGCTCATGATGAGCAAAGCTGAACTAGCCAGAAAGGCCAAGATTTCCGTCCAGACACTGGACCGAATTGAAAAATCCAAGGCGCCGTGTCGTATGGATACCAAGAGGAAGATTATCGAAGCGTTGGGCCTGAAGCTGACGGATAAAGAAAAAGTTTTTGGAAAAGCATAATCCCTTTCCTTGAGCCGTCTTCCGCAATTTCGCTCGTTCGGCAGCAAATTTTTGTGGTACAAGAAGAGATCGACTGCAAGCTATCCCGCCATCGTTGCAAGAATGTTGAAACCACTGCCTTTTGAGTGCAACCACCCTTTGTTTCACTCCTTCACTCTTCTTTTCGCTATACATCCCAACCTTCGCCCTGGCAAACAGCATCCTTTCCCATCATAAATTGCTCGCAGCTCTCCAAAATTTTCCAGGTCAATTTGAGCCTCATGCAACCGGTGGTGCCCCGAATTCAGAGCAAGAGGCCAACGCTATCCCCATCCCAATGTACTTCAAACACCTTCAAGGGATCGCAGTTTTCCCAAGGACGATTGGACACCGCTCCTGTTTTTAAGTCAAAGGAGATCCCGTGCTCCCGGCAGATAAACGTGGTTCCCGTGATCTGGGCCTGCTCCATAGGAACTCCAAAATGGCCGCATTTGTTTTCGATGAGGAAAATTTCGTCCTCTTCCTGGATCAGCAATAGAGAATGGTCTTCCACGCTGAATGCTTTTCGATAACCATTAGTAAGTTCCGATTTTTCCGCAAGTTTGTAAAAGGGCATGCTTTGTTTCCTGAATGAGGTTATTGTTTTTTGGTAACTGCTCAGGTTCAAAGTTCCAGGTTCACGGTTCAAGACAAAAAAGTTTTGAATCCAACGTGCACCATGGCTCCACAGGGCTTCGCCACTATGGAGCCAGCTGTAAGAGCAAGGCTTTCAACCGGGAACCCTGAACCTGGAACCGGTTAACCTGAGTAGTTACGTTTTTTGTTTCGCCTGGAGATATTTTTGGTTGTCATAAGACGCCTTCTTGTTTGCACTTTATGCAACCATTGTACAAGTAGTAAAAGGGATTGCCAAAACAAGAAACAAAACGAACCAAAGATATTTGAATTTTTTCAAAGAATCTTAGACAGGATTACAGGATAGACAAGATTATTGTTTTGAACCAAGGCAAATCAAATCCATCAGCAGAGAACTTTCTCCCCACAACGGCCAATTCCATCGGGATTATTACCGGCTACCGATGTACCAATCGTTGCGCCCATTGCCTCTATGCCTGCCATCCGGGGATACGCGAAGAGTTTCCGGCTGACTGGACCTCCCGCGTGGTTTCCTCCATTGCCGAAGCTACTCCCCATGCAGCCATCCATATTGGTGGCGGCGAACCTTTCCTGGATTTGGAAGGGTTGAAAGAGTTGGTAAGAGAGGCGATCTGCCAGGGTCTGCATCTGGAGTACGTGGAGACCAACGGTTTTTGGATCAGAAAAAAAGACGCCCGAAAAATGTTGGAAGAGATCCGCGAAGCCGGATGCCGGTGCCTTCTACTCTCCATCTCTCCCTTCCACAACGCTTTTCTCTCCACAGATGACAATCGGAAGGCATACCACATGATTCAAGAGGTTTTCGGCGAAGGGGGAATTTTTGCCTGGCATCCTGCGTACTACCCCTTTTTGGAACGGCATCCCACGGATCGCCCCATCCCTTTATCCAACTATTGGGGGAAATTTTCCGAAGACGAGATCTTCCGGCAACTCACCCAAACCATCTATCTGCATCCCGCCGGGCGAGCCGTTTTTCATTTTGATAAATTCCTGCGACGAAGACTGGCCAAAGAGTTCTTCCATAAAAACTGTGGGGAAGAGCTTGCTTCGCCGGACCATGCCCATGTGGACCCATTCGGGAACTACCTCACAGGCTTTTGCGCGGGGCTAACGGTGGGGCACCAAAGCGCCTTTGACCTTAAACAACTATTTACGGAAGGAATCCCTCTGAAAAATCATCCCATTCTTTCCTTGCTGACCAATGCTACCCTGGGCGACTTACATGAATATGCTTCCGGCCTGGGGTTCCGGAAATCGCAGGCGGGTTATATTTCACCATGCCACCTCTGTGCCCACATGCGTACTTTTTTGTTTTTCCTGAACGGAAAAGAGATAAAATACCCGGAACTTGCACCCACTGCATTTTATGAAGAGATGAGGAAGGGGTTTGCTGTGGAATGAGCAGTTGGCAAAGGATTGAATATGCCCAATATTGGCTGGGGTGCAGTTTTTACGGGTGCCTTTGGGGTTAAGAAGTTGAGTTTTTTTAAACGATTGATATGATTGTTGTAAGTCTTTTGTGATTTTTTTATTTTGGAGCAGTAAATGTTTTTATTTTTACCTTTTGAGGGAGGTATTAATTGCTTCCTTTGGCTTTTTTTTTAAAGGTTGCAGATAAAACTTTTCTTACCCTAAAGATATTGCTCAGCCCAAATAGCAAATAGATTTGCGAAAGATTTTTTTCAATGCCTCTATATCGGACTTTTGTGTATTTTCATTGGCATTTTATTATCTGAAAGGGATGCTCCACTTTCGCCCTGGCAGAAGCAAGTTTACGGTTGCATTTATTTTGAGAAGAAGACAGTTGGCGTCCTCGTTTGGCTTTATCTAAGACGCCCCAAAAGATAGAATTAGCTCGGCACATTTGTTTCCGCTTCCTGTCCGCATAACCTTTGTCTCCAATAATGGCCTTTTCATCTCCATGAAGGAGGTTGTCGAACTGAGTGACATCATGGTCCTTAGCCGTGGTGGCGCAAACCGAATGAACCAAACCGGAAGAGGAGTCCACGCCAATGTGAGCTTTCATTCCAAAATGCCATTTCCCAGCTTTTTGAGTGGAGTTCATTTCCGGATCACGGTTTTTATCCCTGTTCTTTGTACTGCTGGACGCAGCGATCAGAGTGGCGTCAACAATGGTTCCATGCTTCATTAAAAGCCCTGCTTCTTCAAGGTGTTTATTAATCTCATGGAATATTTTTTCAAATAAATCATGCCCTTCTAAGGCATGACGCAAATTTAAAATAGTGGTTTCATCAGGAACTGAAGAGGATAAAAGATCAAGCTTTAAAAACTTATGAAAGGAATTTCGGTCGTAAATGGCTTC
>JAJDAS010000512.1 GCA_029261755.1 Nitrospinia bacterium | reverse complement strand
GAATTTGGCAATTTTCGGTAATTTCAGAATTTAATCCCAAAAAAATAATTGGCCATTTTTATCTTTATTTTCACATAGTTACAGACTTTTTGAAAAAGTTAACCGGACAGCAATGATTCAAAATAAACCTACCACCGATCTAAAATCAACACTCATCAATCAACAATGAAGCCACCCACCCTGCATATCAAACGGCTTTTTTTCATCATCCTGGCCCTTCTCATGGTAGCCATTTTCGCCCGATCACAGACTGGTGCCGGAATCTTTCGGAAAGTATGGACCGTACCGGGGAAATGCCCTCATAGAAGAAGGAGAGCGCCCCATCAGCTTTTCGGAACAGAAAAAGTGCGCGGAGTCCGAATGTCATGAAGAAAACTATCTGACCAAGGAAGAGAGTAAACACAAGCCGGTGGTATGCGAAAACTGCCATGGCGCCTTAGCCTTTCACCCCGGAGAAAAAGGTGAGGACCCGGAAAAATTCGGAACAAAACCGGAAAGGAACCTTTGTCTGACCTGCCATAGGAAAGAGCCAGCCCGTCCGGCGGATTTCCCCACTATATTGGAGTCGGAACACTATGTGGAAGAGGAAGAACTACCCCAATGCATTCTCTGCCACGATCCGCATTCTCCAGCCGTTTCTTAAAATGTAACTAACCCACGGAACACACGGAAAGACACGGAAAAATGCTTATTTACTTTTTTATGTGTCTTTTCATGTATTTCGTAGGCTAGTTACTTGAGCTTTGAATAAAGCAGCAACAGCCAGAAGACATTGGATCCGATAGCCGTTAACACCAAAAAATATTGTACGTAGCCAAAAACGGCAAACAGGATCACTAAATAAGTAAAATCACGACGGGCCAATTGGTCCTGCAAATTCACAACACTTTCCACATGTCCCCCCGCATTTTTTTTTTCCTCGGCAACAGAGGTAAAAAAAGGTCCCGTACCCGATTCTTTTTGATAAAGCTGATAAGCCACGATGAGAAAACTCATGGAAGTTCCCAAAATGGCAAGCCAACCGAAATAAATCCAATGAGAAGCCGGTTCCATTTGGTATGCACCCATGGCAATACCACCGAAAACAGCTAAATGAGTCAAGTTATCGCAAATAATATCCAGCCAACCACCGAAACGGCTTTCGATAAATTTGAGTCTTGCTATTTCCCCATCGCATCCGTCCATGATCGACGAAAATTGGAAAATCAAAGACCCCGCAAGCATAGGCATGTATCCACCCATGGAAAAACAGTAGCCCGCTGTAAGCCCAACGGCCAGCGTAAGGAGGGTCAATATATTGGGTGTAATGTCGGTTTTGGCAAAAACTTTCGACATGGAAATGGATATTTTTCGATTAATATTCGAAGCCAAAAAACCATCGGTTGTTTTGGCTAACCTTCGAAAAACTTCTTTTTCAACAATTTTCACGTTTCTTTCGGTACCAACATATCTCAGAAAAGAGTCCTTAAGTTCTCGGAGCCCCATCTCACCGGCTTTGCCGGCCCTGTTTAAAACCTCAAATAGAGCGCTGTCTTCCTGGGAAAGCAGGCTGGACATCCAGACCAAGGTAGCTTCATTAGCAAGGAAAAGTCCGGGGGCAAGGGTGGCGTGGTCATCACCGTCTGATTCCAACCGTAACGGAGAGTCATCTGCTTCATGTCCATGATTGTTCACGGTTGCGGCAACCACCTTGAAGCGGTCCAAAAGCGAAGCCCCCTCCTCCAATTCCTGCAATGCGCTTGGATCAAAAACGCATTCGTCGGAGATAAGAAAAAACCGTTGTTCAGCATTGAGCGAGTTTTTCACCGCTTCCAATGATTCATTGCTCAAAGGGTGCGGATGGATACTTTGGATGAGTTCCATCTGTAAACCCTTCTTTTGCCTTTTCCTGATGCCGATGACCTCTTCCTCATTGAAGCCAAGCACCACAAATTTCTCGATACCAGCTTTGAAACAAGTAAAGACGATCCTCTCGAAAACGGTCAAACCGCCTATTTTTCCTGAGGAAATCCCCTCCCCTTCTTTTTGGCTGGACGTGCCGGAGCCGATGATAACAGCAGTCTTGATGGAACCTGGATTTTCTTGCATCGTTGACAAATAATTAAGAAAAATGTGAAAATAGCCCGATTCGTAATCTACCCTTTAGGCTCAATGATGTCAAGGGCCATTTGGCATACAGCCCATGTCCTTCCAGCCCCTCTCTTCCATTCCCGCGCCACCCGCCGATTGCATTCCGGTTCGGATACAAATCAACCGCAAGGATATCGTTTATATGCATGGAATCATCGAGGCTTATGACCATTTAGCC
This sequence comes from Nitrospinia bacterium, assembly GCA_029261755.1. Classification (GTDB taxonomy): domain Bacteria; phylum Nitrospinota; class Nitrospinia; order JACRGO01; family JACRGO01; genus JACRGO01. The sequence goes on along the minus strand of JAJDAS010000512.1, from coordinate 2,202 downwards.
GTGGTGCGCACTATTGATAAGCACCAAGGAATTATAGAACTTCTGGCATCTCCCTCTTTTTTGACGGAATTGAGGCAGCTTTTGGACGCCCTTTCGGAAGAAATACCGTTGAAGGTTTTGTCGTAGTGATGGGAATCAACTGCAAAACAAATTTAGCCACAGAGGTCTCGGAGAACACGAAGAAATGCTAAAAGAAAAGGCAAAACCGGATTTAACAAAGAGTAAAGAAGAAAAAGAGGAGGGAATAATAAGCCTTAGCTTTTTTGGCTTTTCTCTTTAACTCTTTTACTCTTTGTGAAAGAATCTTTAAGGTTTGCTTTATGTCTCTTTCTTCTAATATATTCTCGGAATTAACGTGTAAGCATCTGAATTAATACAAAAAAAGCTAAGGTCTTTTCCCGTGAACTTAAAAAAAATTACAGATAACGATTATCGTTTGAAAGCAGAGGAGCGATTCATAGGCTCTTTCCTTTTTGACTGCTATGATGAAGAGGTTGGGCGAATCGAAGCGCTCCTGGTAGACCCGGAAAGTTTTGCTTTGCGATACGCTTTGATTACCATCGGCGGATTTTTGAGTACCAGCGGAAAGAGCATTCTTTTGCCCCAAGAGATCCTGGAGCCAAAGGGAATCGGGAAGGTGGTTTCTTCCAAATCATCTGGGACTATCAGAGACGCCCCCTCCCCTCTCAACTTAGAGAAAATCACCATAGAAGAAGAGCAGGAGATTCATGACTATTTTGACACCCAGCCTTACTTCGAGGAAGAAGAAAGTTCCATAAAGGAAAGGGAAGAAAGTGAAGCTGAAGGGGAGAAGACTGAAGAGGAAGGGGAAGACAGAGGGACGAAGGACGAAAAAGACTGAGGACAGTAAACCCTATAAAAAATAGCATAGGAATGCAGGAAACCAGGAAAAACCTGAAAAGCAAAAAAATAGTAAGAATTTTCCTGTATTTCCTGTCTTCCTAAGATGAAAATGGTTTGTTCTGTATTTATTCCTTAATTCCTCCGCAAAAAACGTCTCACCCCTTCCAAAGATGGCTGGCCCGTGGTTGCACCCCTTTTCGTAGTGGAAAGAGCCGCCACCGCAGAGGCGAAACGGACGATCTCTTCCATTTCTGATACCGATACCTCTTCCAACTCCTCCAAGTTAACCATCCGACTCAAAATACCGCCGATAAAGGCATCACCCGCCCCGGTGGTATCCACCACCTTCACCGGAAACGCTTTTACTTCCCTCAAAACGCCTTGGTAGTAAAATGTTGAACCTTTATCGCCATCGGTGATCAAAATCAATTTCGCCCCATTCTTTGCAAGCTTTTCGCAGACCTTTTCAAGCTTCATGTCCCCGAATAGAAACTTGAACTCCTCTTTCCCAAATTTCAAAATATTGGCATAGGGAATAGCCTCCTTAATTCGCTTTCTGGCCATTCCATCAGTTGGAAAGAGGTGCAGACGAATATTAGGGTCGAAGCTCACCCAAACACCGGCCTTCCGTGCAGTCTCCAGGGCTTTTTTGGCCTCTGTTTTATATGGTTCCTGAATGAGAGAAACAGAAGAAAAATGGAGAATCTTTGATCGAGAAATTTGTTGAAGGGCATTTTGATGAGCTTTGAAGAAGTTGTAGGCCACCCCATCTCCGGAGGATTGAAAGTTGGGAACTTTTTGAGCATCCAGGGAGACAAAAACCACCGCCGTAGGCCTACCTTTTAGCGACTGGACGTAACGGGTGTCGACTCCGGTCTTCTGTAACTGTTTTTTCAGGGACTCTCCAAAATGGTCCGTTCCCACAGCTCCAAGCATAGCCACATCTGCTCCCAGTCGCCCCAGGGCCGAAGCGGTATTGGCAGGGGCGCCACCAAGAAATTTTTCAAAGACTTCGGCATCGGCCAAGGAAGGAGGTGTTCCCCTGGCCACAAAGTCCACTAAGATTTCCCCAAAACATGTGATTTTTTTAGCAGAGTTAGGTGGCACAATTTATCCCTTTTGTTACGCTCCTTCGGAGCTTATTTTTCTTTAACCACTAATGTTCACAAATCCTCAATAATCTTTATATTTATTTTTATTATGGCTTGACCCGATTAAATAGATACGTTATATTGCTGTTTCATCTGACTTCATCGTCATCTACGGCATCAAGTAAACTATCCTGTTCAAAATGATAATCCTGCCAGTATGCCACTTTCTTCATAATTCCTTTCATCG
>JAJDAS010000511.1 GCA_029261755.1 Nitrospinia bacterium | reverse complement strand
TATTGGAGCGGACTCGCGAGTACGGGGTGATGATGGCCATTGGTATGCCGCCCGGACGGTTGTTCAAGCTGGTGGTGATGGAGTCTTTTTGGTTGGGGCTGCTGGGCCTTATCCTGGGGATACTCATCACCATTCCCTGTTATTACTATATGTCCAGGGTGGGGATTGATCTGGCCCAGTGGTTAGAGGAGGGCACTGATGTGGGTGGAGTGTTGGTGGATCCGGTGATGAAGATCAGGCTTTACAAAGAGAACGCTATGGTCATTTTGTCCGGGGTCTTTATTCTCACCATAGCGGCCGGGTTGTACCCGGCGTACCGTGCCGGAGCCGCGCCACCGGTGGAGAGCTTGAAATAGGGAAGGACATTTATGATTTTAGATTTGAGATTTGAGGTAGGTTTTTTTTAAAGAACATTCCTCAAATCATCAATCTTCAATCATCAATCTACAATGCCTTCTTCTCTATCTTGGTAGGTTCGTAGATGCAGTATGGTTCTTCTTCCATGAAGTCGCCTGTTTCATAAAAAGCCCTGGCCCTGCATCCTTCACAGACTTTCTTGAATTCACAGATTCCGCACTTGCCTCCAAGCAGATCCGGGTTGCGAAGTTTCTTAAAGATTTCGGAGCTTTCCCATACATGCTTAAAGGAATCCTTTAAGATATGTCCCGCCTCCACCGGTAGGTATCCGCAGGGGAAAACCTCCCCTTTATGGGAAACGAAACATACCGAGCTTCCCGCAAGGCATCCCTTAGTCATGGCGGCCATGCCGTGGGTTTTGGGAGTAATCTTGATCCCTTCTTCTTTAGCCCTCTGTCGCATGATCCTGAAATAGTGGGGAGCGCAGGTGGCCTTGGTCTGTATTTTGTCTTCCTTGGAAATGTCGTAGAACCAGTTCAGTACCTCCTCATATTTCTTGGGGTCCAACATCTCTTCATCGGCAATTTCCACTCCACATCCCACCGGTACCAACATGAAGATGTGCATGGCCACAGCTCCCAAATCCAGGGCGAACTGATACAGTTCTTTCGCCTGGTGGACATTGTGTCTGGCGATGGTGCTGTTGATTTGTACTTCCACACCGGCGGCCTTCAGGTGATTTAACCCCTCCACAGCCCGGTCGAAGGAGCCTTTGAGCTTCCGAAAGGCATCATGGACTTCCGCCGTGGCGCCGTCGAAGCTGATGGATACCCGCTGTATTCCGGAATCCTTTACTTTTTTTGCAATGTTGGCATCCACCAGGGTTCCGTTGGTGGCCAGGGCGCATGTCAACCCCTTTTCCTTATGGGCGTATGCTGCGATCTCGAAGATATCGGGCCGAAAAAGAGGTTCTCCTCCCGAGAGGACCAGGATGGGGTTTCCAACCTCCGCTATGGAATCGATCATCTGTTTCGACTGTTCCGTGGTGAGGTCATCCTTCATCAACTGGGAGCTTACATCCAGTCGCCGGCAATGTACACACTCCAGATTACACCCGGCGGTGGTTTCCCAGAAAACAAGGTGGAGACGGTTCTTCGACTCTTTCATGAAGCGTGCAGCGTGGTGTCCCTTGTGGTCGGTCTCTTTGATCTGGTGATAAGTTTCTTTGATGTTTTTATTATGCATGGGTTTTATTTAGTGGCAAGTAACAAGTGACAAGTTTCAACGGGCTTTTCCGCTGTATTTTTCGGTTTTCAAATCTGCAATCAAAAATCTACAATTAAGTTGCCGTCAGAGCCTCCGGTACGGGAAAGTGTTCTCCCTCTTCTTCCAACTTGTCGTAATCGGCTTGGGTCAACCCTATCTCTTCATCGGTGAGATAGCAAGCAGGATCAGGAGCAAATGGGTCATCATAAACAAGATCGGCCCTCACTCGCAAGGCTCCTCCGCATGCCTTGAACCATTTGCAGAGTTTGCATTTGCCCTTGATATGCCCCGGTCTGTCTTTCAAACCAGCCATTATTTTATCGGAGGTATCCATCCAGATGTCGCTGAACTTCCTCTCTTTTACATTTCCAAAAGAGTAGTACATCCAGAACTGATCCGCGTGGACGTTTCCAAGGAAATCGATATCGCCAAATCCCACGCCGGAGCTGTAGGTTCCACCGCCGTTCCACGTCAGTCCTTTCAAAACCTCCTCGGCTCTGGCGGGGTCCTTCTCCTTCAGCTTCATGTATAGATAGATGCCGTCTACATGGTTGTCCACGGTGAGGATATCTTTATCCAGTCCCCGTTTATGCAAATCCTCTGTTCTTTCCAGGATGATGTCCATGGCCTTCCGGGTTTCCTTGTGGGAGAGGTCGTTGCCCTGGATGTCCTTTCCCCTGCCTGCGTAAACCAGATGGTAAAAACAGGCCCTTTGGATATTTTCCTTTTCGATGAAATCGAAGATCTCATGGAGATTTTCGTAATTGTGCCTGGTGAGCGTAAGGCGCAAGCCCACGCGCTGTCCCGTCTCCACGCAATTCCGAAATCCCGTCATAGCCTGCTCAAAGGCTCCTTTCTTGCCACGGAACTCATCATTAATCTCACCGATTCCGTCCAGGCTGATTCCTACATAGGCCATGTCGATCTCGTGCAACTCTTTGGCTATCTCCGGGGTGATGAGGGTGCCGTTGGTGCTAAGAGTGGTTCGGATACCTTTTCCTCGTGCGTACCGGATAAGGTCAAAGAGGTCTGGTCGCACCAGGGGTTCCCCACCGGAAAAGAGGAGGGCAGGGATCTTGAATTCCGCCAGATCATCGATTAACGTCTTTCCTTCCTGGGTGGTCAACTCTCCGCCGTACTTTTTCCCTTCGGAATCGCTGTAGCAGTGGATACATTTCAGGTTGCAGGAACGAGTGATGTTCCACGCCGTTACCGGCCTTCTTTCCCCTGCGGTCTTAGGGGTGGCATGTGCCATGGGCCTCGATGCCATGTGCTTGGATTGATGTCCGTACCGGATGGCATCGCCAGGATTTTCGTGTCCGCAATAAAGCTTTGAAATACCGATCATAAGGTCTTTCTCCTATTTTTCTTAAAAGGCTCCGTCACTAAAAAAGAAAGGCACGAAGAAAAGGTTTTTTTCGTGCCTTTCTTGAAGACATTCAATGAATATATTTCTATAATAATCGATAGGTACGGATTAATGCAAATTGGTGGGATAGGAGGGGGGGAGCGGAGTGATGGAGTGGTGGAGTAATGGAATTCTGGAAAAGGTTGCAGACAGAATCTTTACCCATATCTTTTTGCAGGTAATAAAGCTGTAAAATAATTCATAGCCTCAGTGGGGTGAAAAAAACCTTCCCGGCGTTTATTTTCTGGAGTGTAGCAACCGTGTTGCTACTCTAAATCAATTTCTTTTTTCTTAGTTACTTTTTTATTAGCTATGTAAGAAGAAAAAATGAGTACTTCCCTCTATTCCCATTTGTTCAGCTCTTATATAAAATATATTGGATACGCACTAACTTTATTAACCCTTCATCATTGGCCAAAGTATTTACAAAATACCTTACACTTACAAATAGCATGTCTCAATACGTGTAGACGTATTCTCAGCTATAAATTTCAAAATTTATGGTATTTCCTCGAAATCGTAAGCCTTACAGTTTTGCACGTTTCATCATTCCAGATCCTTCCAGCTTATAATTTTGACAACCAGTGGGTATTTTGTTAAAGTTTTTGCTGCTTTAGCTGGGAATAAGAGGAAATTTTTTAACTACTGGGGTTTTACGGTTCAAGGTTCCACGTTGATAGTATAACCATTTTTTCCGGGAATATGCCTAAAATCATCACCATTGGCAATCAAAAAGGAGGCGTAGCTAAAACCACAACCTGTATGTCCCTGGGGGCGTGTCTGGTGGAAAAGGAAAAGAAGGTTTTGCTGGTGGATTTGGACCCCCAGTCTAACCTCACCATGTCCGCCGGAATTGACCCCGATCTCCCGGAAAAGTCGGTTTACCATCTTCTCCTGGAACCCGACTCGGATTTTTCATCCATCATCCATCAAACAGCCCAGCCGAATCTGGATATCATCCCTTCGGACATGGGGCTGGCCCTGGCGGAAAAGGATTTGTACTCCGTGGAGGGCTATGAAAACAATTTGAAAAATCGCCTGAAGGCTCTTCACGCTGAATACGATTTCATTCTGGTGGATTGCCCTCCCTCCCTGGGCATCCTCACCCTAAACGCTCTTACCGCCGCCGAAATGGTTATTATCCCCATCCAATGCGAATATTTTTCCGCCAAAGGGGTGGAGTATTTTCAAAAGATTATCGAAATGATTAAGGAGAGGACCAATCCGTCTTTGACTTACAAACTTCTTGTTACTATGTACGACCAAAGGAACAAAATCTGCCAAAGTATTTTGGGCCGTTTGGAGGAGGAGTTTGAGAGCCGTCTTTTTGAGACCATCATAAAAATCGATACCAAATTAAAGGAATGCGCCGTGGCCGGACAACCCATCAACATGTATGCCTCCAGAACCAAAGGCGCCATGCTATACAGATCTCTGGCGGAGGAGGTTTTAGGAGAATGAAATCAAAAAAAGTTCAGGGCAAGCTTGACCGGCTTTTTTCAAAAAGCAAAACTGAAGAAGTGGAAGAAAAGAAGCCGAAAGCCCCTGCTAAGAAGAAAACAAAGGCTGTAAAGGAATCCCCAAAGCCCCCGACAACCCCTGAAAAAATAGATTCAGGTCCTGAAGCAGTGGAAAAGGTTGAGAAAAAAGCGCCTCCGGAAAAATCCAAGGGTACCATAAAATCTGAGGAGATCCTGGATAAGCTGCAAAAGAGCAAAAAAGGAGGCGAGGAGTTAATGGAAGGGGAGAAAGTTCTGGAACTCCTTACCTTTTCCCTTGCCGAAGAGTGGTATGCCTTAGAGATCAAATACGTGGAGGGGATTATTCATCTGCAAAAGATTACCGAAGTTCCCGGCATCCCGGATTATCTCCTTGGGGTTACCAATGTAAGAGGGGAAATCGTGTCTGTTGTGGATGTCCGTCGTTTTCTCAATTTGGAAGCTTCCAAATCTTCAGCCGAGCCTTCCATCATTATCATCAAATATTCGGATGTCACCACCGGATTTTTTGTTGACTCCGTAGGTGATGTGGCCAAGATCTCTACGAACTCCATCGATCCTCCTTTAGCAACCATAGAAAAAATCCAGGCGGAGTTTATCCTTGGAGAGGCAAAGTTGAACGATGATTTTCTGGCGATCCTGAATATGAAAAATCTGATGAACTCGGAGAGGATGAAAGTGTGAAAAGTACTGTCACTTCCCATTTGCCGGATATCGATTTTTTGTTGTTCCAGGTGGATAAATGGCTCTTTGGGGTGGATGTGGAGCAAGTGTCGCAGATTATCAGGGGGGCGGACTCATCCAAAAGCACCATTGATTTTGAAGGAGAGGAGTTACCGGTTTCCCCCTTTTTAGCCAAATACAAATTAGAAGGAGGGGCGAACTCATCTTCCACGGAAAATATCCTTGTTGTGGGAGCAAAAGGCAGATATTCAGCCTTGGCGGTGGACATGATCGACAACGTTCTGGCCATTTCTCCCCGAACCCACCTTGCGCCGCTTCCACCCTTGATTCAGGTAAAAAAGGAATTACCTTGCCTTTGGGGTGTGGCAAAGAGAGAAGATGATTTGATCCTTTTGGTGAATTTGGACCAGTATGAGGGATAATAAGTCTGGGAGTTCGTCTCTCATAATCTAAAGACTTTTAAAATCAAAGGCTTGGAACCACTAATTACACGAATTTCACGAATAAAAAAATAGTGTAATTAGTGTAATTAGTGGTAAAAAATTTCAAATATCTTTGTTTAGATTTTCAATTGGTGTTAGTTTTTTATTAATATTCTTCAATCGTATCAATTAACTTCAAAAAGAGGGAGAGAAAATGCAAATCAATTTCTTCAAAAATTCCATAGAAAAAAAACTGTTGGGAGTTCTAATCCTTACTCTGGCTTTAGGTTTTGGCATACAAGCCGACCAACAAATTAAGACCACCTCCGAAAACATGACGGAGCAGAGCAAGCAAAAGTTGGAACTTATGGTGATCACTATCGTGAAAAGCATTGAGGATATGATGATTACCGGGAATGCCGCTATAGTTGGTGATTGGGCATTGGATCTGAAGAAAATCAAAGAGGTGGCGTCGGTGGAAGTGATCAGGCCCAATGGCGCGGAAGCTTTCCTGGACAATAAGACCATCGACCATGTAAACAATGAGTTGGGAGATGATCTCTTTGATCAAAGGAGTGAAGTGCAGGAAGAACGAATAGTGAAAGTCGATAAGGGGAAATTTGAGGAATTACTAAATACCCAAAAAAATGTAATCTATTTTGAAAATGAGGGTGAACTTCTAACATTATTATCACCTATCAAGACTAATGAAGAATGTGTTAGCTGCCACACCGATGAATCGATTCGCGGGGTGCTCAAAATAACCACATCCATGCAGGAAATCAATGATGAGATCCAGGCCGAAGAAAAACAAATTGCCGTCATGGCCTTACTGAATATTATTATAGTTGCCGGTATTTTGGCCTTTCTCATAAGGAAGGTGGCAGTAAAACCGATACGTAATGTGATGAGTATAGCGGAAAGGGTAGCCAACGGGGATTTGACTTCCTGTGAGGATATCCGGGAGGGGGCTCAAAGTGAGGACGAAATAGGTAAGCTGGCGGCATCCTTTGAAAAGATGAGAGCCAGTCTGGCGGAAATGGTAAAGCAGATTCAGGAGGGTGGAATGCAAATCAGTTCAGCCTCCAATCAAATCCAGGCGTCAGCAGAGGAGCAAGCTCGTGGCGCGGAGGCGGAAGCAAGCTCCGTTGCGGAGGTCACCGCAACCATTGAAGAACTTTCCAGAACGGCTAATCGAATAACTGAAAACAGCTCAGATGTGGTCAGTACTGCCACGGAAACATTGAATGCCGTGGAAAATGGCCGCTTTGCCGTATCGGAATGCCATAAAGGCATGGAAGAAATCATGATCAAGACGCAAGAAAGCACGAAGAAAATAGTCTCCCTTGGAGACAAGTCTCGGCAAATCGGAGACGTGGTGAACATGATCAATGAAATTGCAGTGGAGACCAAGATGCTTTCTCTCAACGCCGCCATCGAAGCCTCTAAAGCCGGGGAAGCAGGGAAAGGGTTTTCCGTAGTTTCCGTGGAGATCAGAAAATTGGCGGAGAATGTTGTGAAATCCACCTCCACCATACGAAGTATTATCGATGAAATTATGACTCACACTAACGCTTCCGTTATGGCCACCGAAGATAATTTGAGGGGCGCTCAATCGGGAGTTGCCCTGGTCAATAAAGTGAACGAGAGTCTGGAGCAAATCATGAAAATGTCCGACCAGACCATGGAACTTTCTCAGCAGATTTCCAGCGCCAACGGCCAGCAAAAAGATGCTACTGAGCAGATTGTGTCTACCATGCAGGAACTCTCTAATTCCGCCAAGCAAAACTCTGTCTCCGCCAAGGAGTCATCTGCGGCGGTGGAACAAATCAACGCCATGGCCAACCAACTGAGAAGCCAGGTAGGAAAGTTTAGGTAGAAAATAGCGGGTGATGGCAATGTTTTTAGTCCCCTCCTTACGAAGGAGGGGATACAGGGGAGGTTTCTAAAAGAAAAATACAATAGTTGCCCTGAAAGGGCTATATACTTCAGCCCAGGATTAAAATACTCTGCTTTTTGAGTATTGCAACCCTGGGTTCTTATTCATCATTTTTTTTACCCTGTAGGGGTAACATAATGGTGAGTAACCTTAGGGTTTTTTTTATGCAACCCCTTCAGGGTTAAGATTATGTTGTTTTTTTACCCAGGGTTGCGGCATGAAAAACACATGCCTTAACCCTGGGCTAGAGTATGTAACCCCTTCGGGGTAAAAGTGAATGTTTATTTTTTTAACCGCCTGAAGGCGGGACTACAAGCCTGAATGTGACCTTATAAATATTTACTCAATCCAGTGCTCACCTCAATACTACCCACTCTAAAAGAAAATGTCTCCCATCAATAAAGAAAAAATGGATGCACTTTCCATGGAAGATTTTCTGGAAAATGCGGAAAATCTCAACCGTGTGCTTGTTCATTTGGAGAAAAATCCGAAAGATATGGGCGTGCTGGAAGAAGCTGCGCGTTATCTTCATAACCTGAAAGGTCTTGCCAATATCCAGGGTAATCGAGAGGTGGTGGACCTTTGCCACAATCTGGAAAACATTGTTTGTAAGGCCAAGGAAGAAAAGGGTTTTAAAGATGATGCAAGTTTCGAGGAACTGTTCCACAAGACAGATACTTTATCCTCTCTTTTCGAAAAAGGTTTTGACAAAAAGGATTCCTCTGCCGTCTCGCAACCAGCAAGTGAAACCGATACAGAAGATGATGAATTTGATGTCGCCGATCTGATCCCTGACTTTATAGAATCTACCAGGGAAGCAATCACCACGATCAGTAGCTCTCTAAGTCATCTGAAGAACAACCCTCAAGGCAAGAGTGGTTTGGAAGTGCTTGTCCGTTGCGCTCACTCCATTAAAGGTGATGCGGCCATTGTTCAATTGGAAAATATTTCCTCTCTGGCCCACGAAATGGAGAAATTACTAAAGGAGATCCAGGAAGGACAAAAAACTACGGAAGCGCCTAATATAGAGCTTCTCTCAGAGGTTTTGAACACTATCAGCACCATGGTGGATTCTCTGGAACAGAAAGAAGATGAAGAAACAAATATCGAACCACTCCTGACGAAATTTGCCGCCACAAGTGAGGCCCCCTCTGCTTCTACCCCTTCACAAAAGATCGAGCCGGATGAACAAACCGATGAAGAATATGACGCCGAATTGGTGAATGATTTTCTGGAAGATACCAGGGAGGATATCGACACCATCAATAACGGACTTCTTAAACTGGAAAAAAATCCAGGGGACAAAAGTGTCATTGTGGAGGTATTTCGATCTGTTCATACCATTAAAGGAAATGCGGCCATTGTGAAATTAGACCGAATTTCCTCCCTGGGGCACAAGATGGAAGACCTTTTACGAGAGTACCAGGAAGGGCGTAAGGTTCCAACTCCTCAATCTCTGGACATTCTCTTTGAAGCGCTGGATGTTGTAAATACCATGGTGGATTCCGTGGAACAGGGTAAGGGAGAGGATGTAAATATTGGTTCTCTAATGGTACGGCTGGAAGCAGCCACTAAAGAGGAGGATATATCAGAAACTCCCCAGGCGAAAGAAGATGAAAAAGAGGCGCCGAATCAAGATGCTTCTTTAATAGCCATTGCTCCTCCAAGAATCTCAAAAACTGTCCGAGTGAATATTGAAAAGCTTGACGATATCCTCAACCTGGTGGGAGAACTGGTCATTGGCAAAATTCGATTGGAGGATGATCGGCAACACCTGTCCGCTCTTCCGAAGTCTGTTGGGGATGAACTAAAAAAATGGGAAACGGCTTCTCACTCCCAGTCCATGGATATGCAGGGATTTGGTGGAGAAACCTCCAAAGTGATTTCCGAATCATTAAAAATGGGCAACGCCATACTGGAAAAACTGGAAAAATTTTCCACCGAGTTCAATGCCTCCATTGAGAACGTGAATCGACTGATTGATGAAATTCAGACAAAAATTATGGGGATTCGGATGCTGCCTGTTTCAACCATTTTCGATACGTTCCCGCGTCCGGTAAGGGATTTGGCCAAAGGATTTCAAAAAGAGGTGGAGTTGCAAATAGAGGGAGGAGAAACACAGATTGACAAGAAAATTCTTGAAGAGATTGGTGATCCTCTAGTTCACTTGGTTCGTAATACCATCGATCACGGCATCGAAAAGCCGAAAGAAAGGAAAAAATCAGGAAAACCAGCCTGTGGGAAACTTCAACTCTCAGCTTACCAGCAAGCAGGCAGGATCGTGATTGAGATAAAGGATGATGGGAGAGGTATTGATCCGGAACATATTCGTGCAACGGCTCTTAAAAAAAAGATACTGCCTGAAGAAACCATCAACAGTATGGATCGAGAAGACCTGCTCAATCTGATATTCCATCCCGGTTTCAGTACAAAAAAGATCATCACCGATGTTTCCGGTAGGGGAGTCGGCATGGATGTGGTGAAGGCAAATGTGGAAAAGCTTCACGGGTCCATCGATCTTTCTTCTCAAGTAGGGGAGGGGACCAGAATTGCACTTTCCCTCCCCTTGACTCTTGCCACTACCCATGCCCTGTTAGTATGTGTAGCGGACCAGACTCTTGCCATACCCATTACCTCGGTGGAGCAATGCCTTCGGATTTCCTTAAAGGACGTTCAGTCTGTCGGGGGCAAAGAAGCGGTGATGATTAACGGAGTGATAACACCCACCATCAGCCTGGCAAGAGTCCTGGGATGGTCTCCCAACGGGAAACCGAACTCCCATGATGCAAAAGTTCAGGCGGTCATTCTATTTTTTGGGCCTCATCACATTGCTTTCCAAGTGGAGGATATCATTGGGGAGTTCGAGATTGTGGTGAAGTCCCTGGGTACCCATCTCACTAACGTCAATAACATCGCTGGTACCACCATTATGGGCAGTGGAGATGTGGTGCTAATCACCGACGTCTCTCAATTGATTGCCTCCGCGAGAATGGTTGGTAAGGGGTCTATGATCAGCGTACAGAAAACGGAAGAAGTGGCAGAAGAAAGAATTCCTGCCATTCTTGTGGTGGATGATCAGTTAAGCATACGGCAACTGGAAAAGAGTATTCTGGAATCCGCAGGTTATCGGGTGGAAACGGCTGACAACGGGGTAGAAGCGATGGCAAAGCTTGCCGACGAGCATTTTGATTTGGTGGTTACCGATATACAGATGCCTGAAATGGATGGTTTTGCTTTAACGGAAAAAATTAAATCGGAAGAAAAGTGGAAGGACATCCACGTAGTTATTGTCACCTCCCTGGAAAAGGACGAGGACAAGGTAAGGGGAGTGATGGTGGGAGCGGACGCCTACATCATCAAAGGAGATTTTGAGCAGGGAAACCTGATTGATACGGTGAAGGCGTTGGTGGGTTGAGGCACTGTCTTTAACAACTTAACCGCGAATGAACGCGAATTTACGCGAATAAAACCATAGAACCAATCGATACAAGGTAGATTGTTTTTTTTGGTTTTTCTTTATTCGCGTAAATTCGCGTTCATTCGCGGTTAAAATGTTTTTATTATTTTTTATAGGTCTTAGATGGAAAAAAAAATCAAAGTAGTCATTGTAGATGACCTTAAATCCGCAAGAGAGTTGGTGAAGATCAACCTGGAATTCGATCCTATATTCGAGGTGGTGGGCTTCGCAGCTAACGGAAAAGAAGCCTTGGAAAAGGCGGATCAATTGAGGCCCGATTTAATCACCATGGACGTAATGCTGCCCGATATGAAAGGTTTCGAGGTAGTGAAAATGATCATGGACAAGCGGCCTACGCCCATTGTAATGATTACTTCGGCAAAATCCAGTGAATCGGGCTTACACTATGAGGCGCTGAAGGCAGGGGCGGTTGAACTGCTGGAGAAGTCCTCTCTCTATACCTTTGAAAAGGATTTCAAGGTTGGCAAAGAGTTTGCGAAAAAGATGAGGTTTTTTTCCGAGCTAAAGCTTCTGCTGCATTCTAGTGAGAAGGAGCACAAGAAACACGAAACAACGGCCATCCAACCATCAGCGACGAAGGCAGCATCAATGGATTTAAAAAAGGTGGTTGCCATTGGTTCTTCCACAGGTGGACCCAATGCCCTCCGAAAGATTTTTTGCAGGATTCCCAGTGAAGTCCCTGCGGCTTTTTTAATTGTGCAACATATGGCGAAGGGATTCATTAAGGACTTTGCCGATTCCCTCAATCATGAAAGCCATATTGAGGTGCGTGTCGCCCAAAACGGCGATTCTATTGTCCCGGGTGTGGCGCTTTTTGCCCCGGATGGTGTTCATATGGAAGTGACTCCGCAGAAGTCTATTCACCTTTCGCATAAGCTTCCTATTAACGGACATCGTCCTGCTGCCTCCCATCTTCTACCCTCTGTTGCGGAGGTGTTTGGGAGAAAAGCAATGGGGGTAATACTCACCGGTATGGGAGCTGACGGGGCGGAAGGGATGAAGGTAATTAAAGAATGTGGAGGAAAAACCATTGCCCAAAACGAGGAAACCTGCATTGTCTTTGGCATGCCCAAAGAGGCAATCGAGTTGGGCGTGGTTGATCATGTACTTCCCATCAATGATATTGCAGAAAAGATCATGAAGATGTTATAAAAGTATTTGATTTTAATGTTAAAACTGAAAGGAAAATTTACAATGCGTATCAGAAAAAAGTGTTTTGTCGGTTTAATGGTGGCCATGATCTCCATAGTTTCTCTGGTGAATGAAGGATTGGCCGCCAACCGCTATAAGGCTGAAGAGTGGGTTACCATTATCAACCTTGCGGGTAGGCAAAGGATGTTGACGCAAAAAATGAGTAAGGAAATGTTGTTCATTGCCGCAGGTTTAGAAGCTGAAAAGAACCGGGCCAACTTGAAGAAAACCGCCACGCTATTTGGAAATACTCTGAAAGGATTGAGGAAGGGTAACAAAGAACTGGACCTGCGTCCGGCTAAGTCCAGTATCACTAAGAAAACCTTGGAACAGGTGGGGAAAATTTGGATCAGATTCAAAAAAGTTGTTGATAAAGTGACGGCTGGCGGCAAGGTGCCGGTGCAAAAAGTCGCTGAACTGAATCTTCCTCTTTTAAAAAGAATGAATGTGGGAGTGAAACTGTTTGAAAAAGAAGCTAGGAATGAGCTGGGGGGGGCAGGCAGTACAGTAATTAATTATGCAGGTCGACAGCGAATGTTAACCCAAAAAATGTCCAAGGAAATGTTGCTGATATACCTGAATAACAATAAGGCGGATAATCAAGCCAGTTTGAAAAAAACAATAGGGTGGTTCGATGTAACCTTAAAATGTTTGAGAGATGGAGGCGACGTTCCATATGGTAAGAACAAAACAGGTACCATTCCTGCTACCACCGAGACGGCGATTAAGGCCCAACTGGACAAAGTAAAGGGGCTTTGGGATGAGTTCAAACCCCTTGCAAATGATATTAACGATGAAAGTGTAAAAAAGATGGCTATGCTGAACCTGCCTCTTTTGAAAGAAATGAATAAGGCCGTACAAATGTATGCATCTGCACAAAAGAAATAGGAAAACATGGAGTGGGGAAGAACGGAGTAGTGGAGTGATGGAGTGATGGAATCCTATAAGGATTCTCGTTCCCAGGGTCCTCTCTGGGAATGCATACCGCGAGGCTCCCGCCTCGTACAATTTACAAATTTGGTTTCAAGTTCCACTAATCAGGTTTTGTCATTCCATTTTTCCACCATTCCATTACTCCATCACTCCAATACTCCGTCTTTCCACAACTCCACCACTCCAAGATTTGAAACAATGATCGCGACAAGATTTTATGCCAAGGATGACGACAAATGATTTTTTTATTTTCCGCGATCTGATCGATAAAAAATCCGGCCTTCATTTTGATGAAGGTAGAAAAGGGCTATTGGAAGAGGCCCTTAGAGTGCGGATCAAAGAAACCAAGGCCGGAGGATTCCAAGAGTATTACCGTATACTCAGCGAGGTTTCAACCGAGTCGGAGGAGTTTTCGCGCCTTCTGGACATATTAACCATCAAGGAAACCTTTTTTCTCAGAGACAAAGCCCAGTTCGAAGCCCTTCGTACCATCGTCCTGCCTGAAATAATTCACAAGCAAAAAAATCGAGAAAGGAACATCAACATCTGGAGCGCGGCCTGCGCCACCGGTGAGGAGCCTTACTCCATCGCCATGTTCCTCCTGGACGCCCTTCCGAATCCCAAAAAATGGAACATCCGAATCCTGGCGACGGACATCAGCGACGAGGCTCTGACTAAGGCGCGTAAAGGTGTTTACCGTAAACGCTCCATTCGACTGTTGAGCGATACAGACATATCCCGTTTTTTTGAAAAAAAGGGAGAGGAATATGTCATTGTTCCACAGGTGAAATCTCTTGTGGAGTTCAGCACCTTGAACCTGGTCCGGGATGCTTTTCCAACTTCCAACGGCAATGGCTGGGATATCATTTTCTGTAGGAATGTGATCATATATTTTCAAGTGGAAACCATCCGCAAGGTGTTAACCAAGATAAATCAATCCTTAAGTGAAGAGGGTTTTTTATTTACAGGATATGCCGAAATATTGCGTTATCTCTCCACGACGTTCCAACCTGTAAATTTTGGTGGAGCGTTCATTTACAAAAAGAAAAAAGAGAGTGGGGAGGGGAAGGGGGAAACAGCTCTTCTTGGAAACAACGAAACTAAGTCCCCCCGCAAGTTGCAACCGGCAGCCACAAGATCTATCCCATCCAAGTTAAGACCACAAGCTCTTCCCATTTCTCCAACAATATCGAAAAGAGAGACTGTTCTTCCTAAGGTCTCGACATCTGAAGGCATACCATCTGAACAGGAGAAGAAACAAAAGGCCGGTAAATGTATTGAGCTAGCGGAAAAGCTTTCCAACCAGGGCCTCCATAAGGAAGCTATCGAGGAATGCCACCTGGCCATTAAACACGATCCTTTGTTAGTGGACGCCTATTTTCTGGCGGGACTTTTATATAACAACAAAGGTGATACCTCCATAGCAATAAAAAAGTTTAAAAAAACCCTTTTCCTGAAGCCGGATTACTTCCTTGCCAGATTGAACCTGGCGGACCTTTATTTGAAGGAGGGTATTGAGCAGAAAAAGATCATCATCGAATACACCAATATCCTGGAAGGTCTACTGCAAAATCCGAAAGAGGATCTCGGTAAATTTGCTGGTGGATACACTGCTGAGAATCTGCTGAAGGTGTGCAAGGAAAGGTTGACTCAGATGGGGGCTGAATTGCCGGTATAAGGAACAATGGAAAAACGAGGAGGCGAATGAGTTTTGGTAACATTGCTTTGCTGGCTCCATAGTGGCGAAGCCCTGTGGAGCCTAAATGCTTGTTTTGCCTGTTCGTAGGTTTTTTGCATCCTGGTTCCACAGCCCTCCGTTCTCCGTCTTCCGCTTTCCGCCCTTTCCTCCCTCGTCCCCCCTTTTCAAAACATACCCTCTGGGTATATAATTGATGCATAAAAACTTTTCTAATGGAGGTTTATTTCATGAATTTTCCAGTATTGGTTGAACAATGTGAAGGCCAGTTCTCTGCATCACTGGCAGGTGTGCCGGACGTACGCGTTATTGAACCAACACGTTCTCAGGCTATATCTTCGCTGGAAACGGAAATTCACCAACGCATCGAACATGGCGAGCTTCTATCGTTGGAAATTGACTCTGTAGGTATTTCCGGTTTAGCCGGAAAATTTGAGACAGACCCAACATTGCGCGAGATATGCGACAATGCCTACAAAATTCGTAATGCCGAGCACAACCAATGATAGCATTCGACACTGATGTGTTTACTGAAATCCTCATGGGAACGGCTGCATTTGTGGAGCGTGCTTCATCGATTCCGGTTGACCAACAGGCTACACCGATTATTGTAACAGAAGAAATCATACGTGGAAGATTAAATGTTATTCGGCAAGCTGAGACAGGCAAATACAAAATAAGCATCGATCATGCCTATAATCTTTTTCATAAGACGTTCCGAGATTTTCAACGCATACAAATACTTTCTTACACTCCGCAAGCGGAATTGCTCTATAAAAAATGGCGGCAGCTGAGCATCCGAACTTCCACGCATGATCTTCGAATCGCGGCAATTTGCATAGCTCATAAAGCCAGATTAATCTCACGTAATCGCCGAGATTTTGAGAATATCCCCGGTTTGTCAGTAGAGTTTTGGGGGTAAGCAATCCAAAACGCATCTTTCAAAAAATCCCCTCCCGTTTTTGTGGTATTTTCCCGAGGGAAAAGAAAAAAGAGAAGCGACTGTTTGAACTTCTAAGAAAAGCCTACAAAGATTCGCGGTTCAACAAAAAATATAAAATCACCAAAAAGGAGTTGGAGTATCTAGCAGAGCGGGTAAAGAAGTTACGGAGGTTGGCACTTAATAAGTGTAGGGAGAAGATGAAGGAGTATGAGTGACTGAGCAGGTTCAGAGTTCAGAGGTTTAGGGTTCAAGGTTAAAAACATAAAAAAAACAACAGTTTGCAGGTAAAAGGAAATATTTTGGAAAGCATGACATGCCGGTTTTAAAGGAATTATCTCAAAAGTATGGTTTTAAAATAATCATACCAAGCAACGACCACGAGCCTAAGCATGTTCACATATTAAAAGGGGACGACGATTATGCTAAAATCGAAATTGAAACGCTCAAAGTGGTTCGTTCCTATCTTAAGAGAAATGAGCTTAAACGAGCGATTGAAATTATTAAGGAAAACCAGGTTTATTTGACCGAACAATGGAGTGAAATTATAGGAGATTAGTCATGTTCAAGTGCAAAGATGTTAGATTAGATCGTCAATACCTAAGTGTGGAGTTAGAAGACGGCCGGATTATATCCATACCTTTGAGTTGGTATCCTTCATTATTGTCAACAACTGAAAAACAAAGGAGGAATTATAAGCTCATTGCCAGAAAGACTATGATTGAGTGGCCCGACCTGGATTTGCATCTTGATATAGAAGAGATGTTAAAAGTCGAACGGACGGAAAAGGCTGCATAACCATGGAGCAGAATTCGCTTCTCCTCCCTGTTCTTCTTCCCCTCGTCTCTTGTCACTCAGTCTTTTCCATTTCTGCTTCTTTGCACGAGTAAGGTTTTTCGTAATTGTTCACAGGCCCTCCAGGCCTAAAAAAAAACCCGTGAACAATTACATTAACAAGGAATTGAATTGCAAAAATCCGAAAATTCTCTCAACTTTATATGATCTTCAAAAAAACTGATACTTTCCCTCCACCTTGTATTTTTCTATGATCTGGATCACGAATTCAGAAAATCGATTCATCAAGACAAATCCGACAGGAAACGGTCAACTTCGATTTGCATCTATTTATATCCTTGATCTTCCCTTTCGAATATCAACAGGCAAGATTGCCCAGTTTACGGATGTTTTTCAAGATTACCAGGCTGAAATATGGATCTTTAACAAAATCCCTGTTTATAATCCCGCCTCATCCATGCCAGGAAACGGAATACGATCCGGTCTGTGGAAAGACCGATGTTCTCGAATCCTGGTATTTTTAGAAGACAAAAGGCCTATTCAAGATCCTTTGAAACCAATTAAGCAAAAATTTGAAATTGGAGAAAGCCCGGAACTTCCTCAAAAGCCTGAAAGCGAATTTATCGCAAGGAACATCATTGACCGACTTCTGATTTCAATCAGCACCATATATCCCTATTGTATCTCAGGCCCAAAAGGGGATTGCCATTTTATTACCCCGGATAATATTTTAGACTGGTTGGCCTTTAAGTTGCGTTTCTTAATTGAAGGGACTGGCCCAATAGAAAAGGAATTCCTGTGGGAGCTTGCCTTTGAAAATTCGTGCGGTCAACCTTCA
This sequence comes from Nitrospinia bacterium, assembly GCA_029261755.1. Classification (GTDB taxonomy): domain Bacteria; phylum Nitrospinota; class Nitrospinia; order JACRGO01; family JACRGO01; genus JACRGO01. Next base: position 3,374 of record JAJDAS010000511.1, on the reverse strand, counting down.
TCAGGTTGGGTATGGAGCGATCCAAAGAATCTTCAGAAAACCCAGAAAAGGGCGGTACAAAGATTTTTGACCGAAAAATTAGATCAGCACTATTATTACGAATTGCGTTACCGTGCGCGAAATTTTTCTGTTAATGGGGATGATCGTAGCGCCCTTTTGTGGGATGTGATTGCTCTTGAAACGATCACTGAACAAATTTATAAGAAGTGGTTCGATGAGGTTTTCCTGAGTAATGGAAGCCTTACCTCCAAAAAAAAAGAATTGAAAAAGGACATATCTAAGTCTTTAATGTTATATAATCTGCTGCAATTTCTTTGTTATTCAGTTCTACCTCAAAAATCCAGAGCTCCTGACCAAATTGTAGAGAAAGCGCTTGAAGCGATCAAGGTAAGGAACAAGATTACGCACTCCGTAAGGACTAAAGATGGCAACTATCATTCAAAGATTCTTACGTGTAGGGAACTAAATGATGCTCGAAAAGACATATTGAAGCTAATGGAATATTTGATGGCTTTCGTGGAAAAAATAGGTGATCGTTTGCCGATTTTTACCGCCTTTCAACCCTGAACCCATGCAGGTTATTACCACCCATCTCAACGCGGATTTCGATTGTCTGGCATCCATGCTGGCGGCAAAAAAGCTTTATCCCGAGGCCAGGCTGGTGTTCCCGGGCTCTCACGAGAAAAACGTCCGCGATTTCCTGAAATATTCCGATATCTCCTTCAGTTTCGATAGATTGAGGAATTTCCCCATTGAGGAAATTGACCTCTTGATCGTGGTGGATACCAGGAAGCGGGATAGAATTGGTGAATTGCAAAGGGTATTGGATCGGCCTGACGCGAAAATCCACATCTACGACCACCATCCTTTCGTGGAAAGTGATATCAAGGCGGAAAAAGTTGTTGTGGAGGAAAGGGGCGCCACAGTCACCATCATGGTGGAGATCCTGCGGGAAAAAGGGATCGACATCCTGCCGGACGAGGCAACCATCATGGCCTTGGGGCTTTATGAAGATACCGCCTCCCTCACTACTACCACAACCACGGTACACGATTTTCGAGCGGCGGAATTCCTTCTCTCCAAAGGGGCCAACCTTTCCACCGTCTCAGACTTTATCAGCAGGGAGTTGAGCACCGGCCAGGTTTGGCTGTTGAACGAACTCTTACGCTCGATAGAAACCCATAAAATCAAGGGCGTGGAGGTGAACATCGCAACGGCTTCCACCGATAGTTACATCAACGATCTTGCCTTGTTGACCCATAAAGTAAAAGATATCCAAAACCTGAACCTCCTTTTTTCCATTGTTCGCATGGAGGAAAGGGTGTACCTGGTGGCCAGGAGCCGGATCGAGGCAGTGGATGTGGCGGAGGTGGCCATGGAATTCGGAGGGGGAGGGCACCCCACCGCCTCTTCCGCCACGGTGCGGGATTTAACCCTTTTCCAAGCAAAGGACAAACTGCTCAAGGTCCTGCAAGAGAAAATCCACTCGGTGGATGAAATTCGGGAGATCATGTCCACTCCGGCCAAGGCCATTTCGGAAGACGAACCCATCTCAGAAGCGAGAAAGTTGATGGTGATGTTTGGATTGAACGCGCTTCCGGTAACCAATGAAAATGGAAAGCCAGTGGGCTTGATTACCCGTCAGGTAATGGGGAAAGCCGTTCATCATCAGATGGAAAAGGAAAAGGTTCGTGAGGTGATGTCCGGGGACATCGCCACGGTCTTTCCCGACACCCCCTTCCAAGAACTGAGCGGAATCCTCCTGGAGAAAAAACAGGCCATTGCGCCGGTGATCCAGCGAGATACGGGGTTGCTGGTGGGGGTGGCCTCCCGTAGCGACCTTTTGAACAAGCTCTACGGAGAATCCCTCAAAAAGCCCGGCACTTCTTCTAAAGGGCAGGAGATACGGTACGCCCATTCCAAGAGCGTCAAGGGTCTCATGCGGGAAAGGCTCGCTCAGCGAATCTTTCATCTCTTTGAAACAGCCGGGAATGTATGCGACGAAATGGGATTCAACGTTTATGTGGTGGGAGGATTTGTACGCGACCTTCTCTTGCGCATCGAAAATCTGGACGTAGACCTGGTAGTAGAGGGAAACGGCATCCAGTTCGCGCGTCGTCTTGCCGAGACTTTTGAAGGCCGGGTACATAGCCACAAAAGGTTCCAAACGGCGGTGGTTACTCTGCCTGACGGTTTCAAGGTTGATGTAGCAACGGCGCGTCTGGAGTCCTATGAACATCCGGCAGCGCTCCCCATGGTAGAGCAGGGGTCCATTCGGAACGATCTGTACAGAAGGGATTTTACCATCAACGCCCTTGCCATCAAACTGAACGGAAAGAAGGCGTATAGACTCATCGATTTCTTTGGAGGGCAAAAGGATTTAAGGGAAAAGGCGGTGCGGGTCCTGCAAAACCTGAGTTTTGTGGAAGATCCCACCAGGGCTTTTCGAGCCATCCGATTCGAACAGAGGTTCAATTTTGAAATCGGAAAGCATACCTTGGCCTTGCTCAACAACGCCGTGCGGAAAAAACATTTTGATCGGCTCTCCGGCGGAAGGGTGCTGAACGAACTGATTCTCATGTTCCGGGAAAAAGAACCTCATCGGATGATCAAGCGGATGGCATCCCTGGGGCTTCTGGAATTCATTCATCCCGCCATCAAGCTAAATGAACCCGACATGGCTTTCCTCAAGAGGATCAATGAGGCTGTTGTTTGGTACACCCTCCTTTATACCGGTAAACCGGCAAAAGAATGGTTGGTTTACCTCATGGGACTCTTTCGGAACCTGGAGCCTTCCCAGAAAGTAGAGGCATGCGAAAAGCTTGGACTCCTGGACCGCAACATGAAAATCATCGTGGAAGGGAAGGAATGGATTTCCCGGGCCGGGAAACTGTTGGTATCCAAGAGAAATCTCACTCCCACCGACATCTACGAGGCCCTTACCCCTTTACAACCCGAGCTACTTCTATATATGATGGCATCTTTGGAGAAGGAAGAGGCAAAGAAACAACTTTCTTACTACGTCACGCAATTGAGGGACGTAAAAGCGGAACTGTCGGGAAAAGACTTACTGAAACTAGGGCTAACTCCCGGACCGATCTTTACGGAGGTACTGGATGCCGTTCGCAATGCCAAGCTGGAAGGCATTTTGTTATCCAGGGAAGATGAAATCAATTTTGTGAAAGAGAAGTTTGCCGGCAAAGACTAACCAAAAATATTTAAAATTTTATAACCACTATGGCTTGACCCGATTAAATAGATACGTTTTTATGGTCTTGTCGCGTTGTTGCCCAGTTAAAAAGATACTATAATAGCCCTAACAACTATATTAGAAATTGATTGGGGGCTTTCTCGCATGGCAGGCAAAGGGAATA
>JAJDAS010000510.1 GCA_029261755.1 Nitrospinia bacterium | reverse complement strand
AATGCTATCGCCAAACTTCTTTTTTTACTTCTTTGCTCTATATATTTAGTTATTAACGTTAGCGCTATTCCACCAAAAACTATTGATAATATCGTTAAGAATATAGGCTCATTGTAAAAAGGAGTTACTTTTGGTGTATTTAATGTTTTTATTACAGCCTCAAAAAGTTGATTTAACTTAGCGCATTCTTTCATACGTTTTTTTTTACTGTTTAGTTTATATCATCACGCTAACGTCAAAAATAACTTGCCCTATATAGAGATGGGCGAAGCGAAAAAAGACCTGCGTTCAGGGTCAAGTTGATTTTTATTGTTAGGAGATTTTTTATATTAATTTTCTTGTGCATGGCATTTTGCACATCTTAAAACCGAAATGTTTTTATCTATTTCTTTAGATAAATACTCGACAAGATGTGACTCGCATGATGGGCAAAAAGCCTCTTTTTTAGTATCCCAAAGTACTCCAAATTTGGGCTTTAGTTTGTTCCTTAATTTTACGAAAAGGAAGATAATTGTCATCGTTTGAATTAGCAATATGGCAAGACATATCAGCACTAATTGTATTGGTGCTTTTGGGGGTAATTTTAGCAAAAAGAATACCAAAAAATCAGCGCCCAACTTTAGAAGAATTGTGCCTAATATCATTGAAATCAATGGTATTATTATTTTTTTTATTGGTTTTCCAATTGATTTATCTTCTTTATCCATAATGCTGTTTTTGTCGGGTTGGTTGCTATTGAGAAGTAAGAGTGAAATATTTTTTCTCCCAACGTCATGAGATAGGCTTAGATATAACCCATGAAGGATCAGAATCAAAAAATAGAGTACGAGATTGGAGTTCACGAGATTCGGCAACTGAGACAAGTTGAGTTAGTCCGTGCAATCCGTGTTCTAAAGAACACAGGTAGGAACCTACGTTCAGACATTCGACTCCTTGGTTATTCCCTACAACTTCTTTTACGTTATTTGCGAAATTCAGCAAGTCTAACGCTCTGGAATCTAGGCTTTTTGAATCTTCCAGAATCAACAAGGCATATTTCATATAACTCACCTCCTAACTCGTTTATACAATGAAAATAAACCTGATATAAAATGCTGTAGACCGCAAAAGCATTCAGTGTAATATCAATATACCGATATTATATTGAAAAAGATCAGTTTAATAATTCTTGCTTTTATGCCCACAGTTCTACGTACATTGGCATTTTATACTGCGATTTTGCGGTATATAAACTTCTATATATTTTCCCATCCTCATATACTAAAACCAATTGCGGTAGAGTATAAATCTCGGTGGTGGTGGCGTTTTGCTGGCCGGGCAGTTCATAAAGTAAAGGGTCCTGAAAGGCTCGAATATTCACACCGGAAATGTTCCGCCAAGGCTGACTGGGTAAAAGTTATCCTAAAATCGTGCGTAAGTCAAGGTTTTTATTAAATTATTCCAAGGTAATTGCCTCTATAGACGATCACATGGACAAAAAAGACCGAGGGACGAACGCTTCGCGTTGACGAGGGACGAAAGACCATCGTTTTCCTGGCTTAAAACTGTCATATTATCAATGGGTTACGAGCAAAACTGCTTGTAACCATTTAAAATAAAAGACTTTTTTGCCGCTAAGAACACGAAGGACGCGAAGGGGAAAATCATTTTTTTATTTCTTCGTGCCTCTTCGCGATCTTTGCGGCTAAAACCTTTTGGTTGCGGCTTTGACGAGCTATGGTATAATCGAAGCATTATTGAATCACATGGAAATAAAAAATGTAGGCTCCATAGAGGCAAACCCTGTGGAGCCATGGTGCAAGTTGGCTTCAAAGCTTTTTTAAACCTGAATCGTGAACCTGGAACTTTGAACCTGAGCAGTTGCAAAGTATACTGCTTTAACAAATCACATCATTTAGGAAGTATAAAAATGCCGAAAGCATTCAATGAAAATCTCAGAAAAGCTATAGAATCCTCGGGCGAAATTATTGAGCTTTGCAAAAAAGCCATGGAAGAGGCCAACGACGACTCTTGCCGGGCAAAATATGCAGCAATAAGTAAAGACAGCCAACGGCACCTACAAATGCTGGAAGAAGAAGTGGAACTGCACAAGGAAAAAAATAAGTGGGACTAACACTGCTAAAACTAGCCAAAGGTATTTGAAATTTTTAAAAACGACTAAAATCAAAACCTAGCCCACGAAATGCACGAAACACACGAAAAAAACTTAATAAGGCCAAACATTCAAAGGTCATTGCGATAAATCTACACTTTGTTAGTTCTTTTTCCATTTCTTAAATCTTTTGAATTTTGAATTTCTTTCGTGTGTTTCGTGTGTTTCGTGGGCCTATATTTTTTAGGTTTTGTCTTTTATAATCTGTAACTCCGCGTGTCTCTGCGATCTCCGCGCCTCTGCGTTAAGAAGAATTTTCCCAACAACAGATTGAAATGCCTCAAGAATCTAAGCCTAGTGGGGTTTTGTGTGCACCCCGAAGAATGATCTCGCAATCCTTTTAAAAACAAATAATTACAATAGAAAGTTCAATTAATATGATCGATATCTTATGTGTAGGATGCCACCCGGACGATGTGGAGATGAGCATGGGCGGCGCCATTCTTCTTTTCCGTGAAAAAGGGTACCGAGTGGGTATCCTGGACCTCACCAATGGTGAACCCACTCCATTTGGTACGCCCGAAAAAAGGATGGCGGAAAGAGATGCCGCCAGCCAAATCATGGGAGTAGAGGAGAGGGGCACGTTGGATCTCCCAAACCGCTCGGTAACGGATAGTCTGGAGGCCAGGACAAAGATTGCCGAGGTGTACAGAAAGCTCCGACCTTCCATCATCTTTACCCACTTCCATGACGATATTCACCCGGACCACGTTGCCGGATCAAAACTCTCGGTGGAGGCCAGGTTTCACGCCAAACTGACTAAGACCGATATGGAAGGCCAACCCCATTTCCCCGAACTTCTCTTCTACCACCAGGCAAACCACAAGCGAATTATTCAGAATCCCGCATTTATCCTGGATATCACCAACCATTTCGAGAAAAAGCTGGAGTCCTGCGCGGCTTATGAGTCTCAGTTCCATACCCCGGAGAGGAAGGAATACATGCGGGAGATCCTCACCGGACGCGCCCTCTATTACGGGAGCTTGATTCGGACCAAATACGGGGAACCTTTTTTCGCTTCCGAACCGGTGGGGCTTTACGACATCAAAGATCTGGTGGGTTTTGCTCCCTCTAAGGAAAGTTCCGGGCAGCCACGGAAGGGTATGGCCGATATTGCCAAGTGGGTGGAAGAAGGGGAAGGTTCTTAGGCTACTTGTGCAGCCATTCTGAGAATTTATCTCTCACAATTAAAAAACCTTTAAAATCAAAGACTTTTAACCGCGAATGAACGCGAATTTACGCGAATAAAGAAAAACCAAAAAAACAATCTATCTTGCTTCTATGGTTATATTCGCGTTCATTCGCGGCCATTCGCGGTTAAAAAAAGTTTTTTAAAATTTCAAACACCTTTGGCTATCCTTGAAATAAGCTTAGCGCTTATGCCCCCCCTCACCAAGAAACCCTCAAGAAACAAGTTCCTACCCGAATCCGAGAACATTTCCTACAGAAATATCTGAAACTTTGTTGTATATTAAAGAATACGAATTCATTTCAAAAGCCGGAGGTAAATATGGAGTTGCCGAAAATTCCGCACTCAAAGCTAAGCTATCTGCTTCCCCTGGGCCTGGTGGCTTTAGCAGCCGGATTGAGAATGTGGCCCTTGGGGGCTCTGGAACTACGTATTCCATGGGTGACCTTTTATCCTGCCGTCATGGCCACCGCCCTTTACGGAGGGTTTGCCTCGGGCTTGCTGGCAGCGGTGCTCACCTGCCTGCTGGTTTTGGTTTGGTCGCCTACGGACCAACCCTTCATAGACGATCCAGGCGATTGGCTTGGCATGGCTGTGTTCTTCGTAAACTGTACGCTTATCTCCACCATGAGTGAGGCCATGCATCGAGCCCGGGCCAATGCCACAAAGGCCAAGGAGCAGGCCGAAGCGGCCAACCGTGCCAAATCCGTATTCCTGGCCAATATGAGCCATGAGCTGCGAACACCGCTTAATGCTGTGCTTGGGTTTTCCACTTTGATGAGAAAGGATCCGGAAACCACCAAGGAGCAAAAGGAAAATCTGAATATCATCTCCCGTAGCGGCGAGCATCTATTGCAACTGATCAACAACGTGCTGGATATCTCCAAAATCGAGGCAGGTCACATGGTTTTGGAGGAGGCCAACCTCAACATAAGCCAGCTTCTGCATCAAATTCAATCCCTGATGTCTGTGCGAGTGGAGGATAAAGGGCTTGACTTCAAAGTGGAGCAATCCCCTGATCTACCTCGGGATATCACTGTGGATGTGGGCAAGTTGCGCCAGGTTTTGATCAACCTGGTGGGGAATGCCGTGAAATACACCAATGATGGTAGGGTTTCTCTCCGGGCCGAGGTTGCGGAGATGAAAACACAGAAGGAGGGACGAATTCGATTTGTGGTGAAGGATACAGGCATTGGAGTTCATCCGGAAGCCAGGGAACGTATATTTTCCCCCTTTGAACAGGTGGGCGATCAGCCGGCTTCGGAAGCTGGAACTGGGCTGGGGCTGGCAATCAGCAAACAGTTCGTGGAGCTTATGGGCGGCCAAATTGGCGTTTCAGGGGAGCCTGGCAAGGGTTCTGAATTTTATTTTGAAATTCCTGTGAAAACCGCCGTTGGTTCAAAGGAGGCTCCGGCCAGCCCGCACTATGGTTTGGTTACCGGACTCGAAGAGGGGCAGCCGCTCTATCGTCTACTCATTGTGGAAGACAAGCTTGAGAATCGCTTGCTTCTGCGCAAGCTCCTGGAGCCCCTGGGTTTTGAACTTCGCGAAGCGGCGAACGGGAAAGAAGGGGTGGAGCTGTTCGAGCAATGGGTTCCCCACCTCATCTGGATGGACATCCGTATGCCCGTAATGAATGGATTGGAGGCTACGCGCATCATCAAGGCCACCGAAGACGGCGCCAGCACAAAGATTGTCGCCCTTACGGCCCATGCACTGGAGGAGGAAAGGAGCGAGATTTTGGCCGCAGGTTGCGACGGTTTCATAAGGAAGCCCTACCGGGATTCTGAAATTTACGAAGCCCTGGTAAACCACCTCGGCGTGAGGTTTGTGTATGCCGATGAAAAAACCACGGTCGTACGTACAGGGAAAGAAGGACAAAGCTACCGTCTTCTCATTGCGGATGACAAACAGGAAAATCGTCTGCTTCTGCGCAAACTCCTCGAATCCTTCGGTTTTGAACTTCGTGAAGCAGTGAATGGAAAGGAGGCGGTGGAGTTGTTCGAGCAGTGGCGCCCCCACCTCATCTGGATGGACATCCGCATGCCCGTAATGAGTGGAATAGAGGCCGTAAGGCTCATCAAGGCAAGTGAAGCAGGCGCCGCTACAACAATTGTCGCCCTCACGGCCCATGCCCAGGAAGAGGAAGGAAAGGAGATCCTGGCGGCCGGTTGTGTCGGTCTTCTGCGGAAGCCTTATCGGGATACCGAGGTTTTCGACGCTGTGGAGAAGTATCTGGGGTTACGGCTCCCGGCGGAAGAGCATCCGCCGGAAGAAGCGGAGGCAGAAGCAACGGAAGTGGAGCTGGACAAGGGCCAATTAAAGGGTATTCCGCAAGAATTGATTGAACAATTACGGGAGGCCGCCGTACTACTGGACGACAAGCTCTGTCTTGAGGTTGCGGGAATGATCAGCGACTATAGCCATAAATTGGGTGAGCAATTGCGTAGCATGGTGGAAGATTTTCAATATAAAGAGATACTCGCAGCTTTGGACAATCTCATCAAGGAGGAAGGCTCATGAATATCGTGGATCTCCATTTAAATCCGGCAAATGATATTTTGGTTGTTGACGACACACCCACCAGCCTCAAGCTGCTTACGAACATCCTCACCGATGCCGGCTATCGGGTGAGGCCTGCCCGTGACGGAGAACTGGCCTTGCGTAGTGTGCAGGCCAAGATTCCAGCGCTAATTCTACTGGATATCAGGATGCCTGGCATAAGCGGCCTGGAAGTCTGCCGCCGCCTCAAAGCCGCCCCGGAAACCAGCGAAGTTCCCGTAATTTTTATCAGCGCGTTGAAGGAAACCGGGGACAAAGTCACGGGATTCGAGGCCGGTGGCGTGGACTACGTGGCCAAGCCGTTCTCCTCGGAAGAGGTGCTGGCACGAGTATGCGTCCATCTCAAGTTGCGTAGCACCGAAATGGAGCTGAAGGCCGCCAAAGACTCCTTAGAAGAACGTGTGAAAGAACGCACCGCCGAACTGGTCAGGGCCAATGAACTGTTGCAAACCGAGATCCTGGCACGGAAACGGATGGAAGAAGCACTCATAAAGGCAAAAGAAACAGCCGAGCAGGCCGATCGAGCGAAGTCGGAATTTCTTGCCAATATTTCTCATGAGTTCAGGACCCCCCTCACCTCCATCATGGGCTTTCCTGTTATCCTCAAGGACTTCATTGGGAAAGCCTCGGGCGTCTCCCAAGGAGATGTGGAGAAAGCGCTTCACTGCAATGAAGTGATCTCCTCCCAAGGCGAGAAATTGTTCCAACTTGTGAGAGATCTCCTTGATGTCATCCAATTGGAATCCGAACATTTGGTTTTGGAAGAAAATCCCGTGTCTGTGCATAGCCTCATTTACGCGGTTGCCAATATCTTGCAAGTAAAGGCAAAGGAAAAAGGAATAAACCTTGTGTGTAATATCTCCAAGCAAGAGGATTTTTTTATAATGGGAGATATAAAACGGCTGGAGCAGATTTTGACTCATTTGGCGGACAACGCCGTTAAATTCAGCCAAAAAGGAATCGTGCAATTAAATGCTTTTCATGAAGGCGAAAAGATCATTTTCCAAGTGTGTGACGAAGGTATGGGGATGGCGGAGGAGGAAACGGAGGTAATTTTTGACCGGTTCGCTCAACTTGACGGGTCCTCCACGCGAAAAGCCGGGGGTGTGGGGCTTGGACTGAACCTGGTAAAAAGGTTGGTGGAGAAAATGGATGGGGTTGTTTCCGTGGAGTCCAAAAGAAAGTCAGGTACCACCATGACCGTGGAACTGCCCTGGAAACGGGCGGAAATGGAAGACACCCCGACAGACACCCATTTGGAAGAAAGGCAAGAGGTCCCGCTTAAAAACAAAAAAATTCTTGTAGTGGATGACGACAAGCATACCCGATTTTTAATCGCTTCCATTCTGAAGGACAACGAGTTTGTCATGATGGAAGACGGCGCACGGGCTATGGAGGTTCTTGACGGTAAACAGGATTTTGACGTTATTATCCTGGATAGATTGATGCCAGTTATGGATGGAGAACAATTTCTCAAGGAACTGGTCTCGCGGCACCCCGGGATAGATATACCGATCCTCATGCTTTCCGCAGCCGCGTTGTACAAGGACCAAATGACCACTGAAAGCCTTGGTCAAGGGCTTGGGTTGAGGATAAAATATGTCACCAAACCATTTACTCTACAAGATATCGTTACACCCCTTAAAGAATTGGGGGTTGCCTGTTAAAACCTGAATTCCAAACCCGCCTCGGATTTAACGGCGCTGTCTGCGTTCCCATATATCCTGCCCGGAAAAAAGATCCCAGCTTTTATGTAAACCCTCACATGTTCGTCAAAATCATAGGAGAGATGGGCGTCAATTTCGTCTCCTATATCCCTGGATCTAGACGATGAAGTGGTGGGAGAAAGGCCCAACGGACCCGACCCTACCAACTGTGACTTTGTGGCCCTCAAATAAGTATAAGACCCTTCAATGGTAAGTTGCCGCCACAGATATTTACAGTGCGCTTGTATCCACGTGACATTGGCGAAACCGGAGCCAAATCCATTATCGGAAGACCTGCCGTCATAACCATGCAGGTCGTCGCTGAAAATGTAGGTGTAGGTAAAACCCGTCTCGTCCATGAAAAAGCTTGGGAAATTGTTGAATTCCCTGTCCGTGGGGTCATTGTCGCCGGAGCCGAAACCAAAGGCCACACCTCCGAAAAAATTGCCGTAGTTATAGGTACCGTCCGCGTAAACCATGACCGCTTCAATATCGGCTCTTTCATTAGCGGTCGCTCCTTGCGCGCCATTGGCCGTTTTTCCGCCCATGTAATTGGCTTCCAATTGATAGGAAAAATCTTGAAACAAGGCTCCATCCGCCGAGAGGCCCACCAGCATGTGTTCCGCGTAGCGGTTGTTGTCCGTGGTATCGAATTTCCGCATTGTGTAAAGCTGGAGGCTAAGCCGTTTCTCCAATAGAGAAGGAGCGTTAAGCGCCAGGCCAAAGGCGTCAAGGTCCTGATCGGCCCCATTGGAGGCACCAAGGACTCTCCTGGAGTTTCTCGTGGATGCCGTAGTTTGCGTAATCCCTTCCGCGCCCTTCACATAAATTCCCGTAAGCCCAAAGCGTTGGAATCCCCAACCAACCTTGGCCATGTCTCTTACGATATTGGCTACAATTCCATGGCCTAATCTTGCGGGTTGGCGGCCCAGCCTTAACATCAGATCCTTTTTGTATTGAATATAAGCGTGGCGGAGATCCAACTCGATGCGACCGTTTTTACCCGGGTCTTCGTTACCCAATAAGGCTCCGTCATTGAAATCGTTTCCTGCAACGTCGATGCTTACCACAGCCGACCAGGCATTGGATTGGACCTTGAGGCTGAGAAAAGAACGTATGTCAATGAAGTCGTTATGATTGTCTTCTTTTACATCCTCATCCAGATCAAAATTATTGTAGCTGTTTGCCCTCAACCTTATAAAACCGTTGAGTGTGAACATATCAGCAATTTTTTCCATCCTGCTGACTCGTTCCTCAAGGCTTTTTGCTTTTTTTTCCGCGCAAAAAGCACTACCGATAGGGGAGGTGGTGAAAAGAGAGAAAGCTAATATCAACGCCGGCCAATATTTCATGGTAGAGAATGTTTTAAAGTGTGGTTACACGCTACTTGTCACTAACAAATCACTACAACTTAGAAAAATTATAGGCTCAAAAAAAACAAGTTCCCGAGAATTCTATATAGGGCACTTCCAAAAACTCACTTTACAACCCCCTAACCCCCTTAACA
>JAJDAS010000509.1 GCA_029261755.1 Nitrospinia bacterium | reverse complement strand
CGAGGGTTTCTTTGCTGGAAGCTCTTAAAGATTGGCCTAAAATTCGAGGTTGGTTGATGGAGAGACCACGAAAAAGAATGCTGCAAACAGATAAGTTTTATTGCAGTTTAAATTGATTTCTTATTTTAGCGCTTATGGGGTAACGCCCTGGGTTAACGAATTAAAAACATTTCAAGCTCTGAAAGAGCGCAACATAAGGGAAACATTGTGTCACCCTTTCAGGGCGAATTTTTTTTACATTTTTTCCCAGGGCTTCACCCTGGGCTTTCTTATATCAGTCCGTTGGACTGAAAAACAAAAAAACTAAAACCAAATCTGAATAGGCATATATTCGCCTCTAACCTACACTCATCACAGATTAAAAAACAGCAATGAACTCTAGCAGGTTTTCCTTGTCACTCGTCACTCGTTACTTGTCACTCCAAAACCAATGAACAAAGAAAAGATCATCATCTATTGCGACGGTGGCTGTTCGGGAAATCAGCACAATACCAACAGGGGCGGCTGGGGCGCTGTCTTGAAATACAAAGACAATACCAAGGAAATTTATGGAGGGGAACGAAACACCAGCAACCAAAAAATGGAACTTACGGCCTGCATCAAGGCCTTGGAAGAGGTGAAGTCGAAAGACATCGGTATCGAGGTCTATTCCGATAGCGCGTATCTGGTGAACTGCATGAAGCAGAGGTGGTACGCAAACTGGCAAAAAAACGGATGGAAAAATTCCAAAAAAGAGCCGGTGGCAAATAAGGAATTATGGGTTAAGTTGTTGGATTTAAAGGGTAAACACAAAGTCAGTTTTCATAAAGTGGCCGGACACTCCGGCATAGAACTAAATGAACTGGCCGATGAACTGGCTAATCGAGGGATTGATGAGTTGGAATAAAACCTTAAGAAAATTTTAGATTTTAGATTGATGATTTAAGGAATGTTCTTTTTTATAAAAACCTACCACCAATCTAAAATCAAAAATCTAAAATATCAATTCCTATGTCCAACCCAAAAAAATGGAAAACCAGAATAAAAGATCTCCTGGCATCAGAGGAGTTCGACATCCCCGTCACCATCAAAGGATGGGTGAAGACCCGGAGAGGCTCCAAAAAATTTTCCTTTCTGGAAATTAGCGACGGGTCCACACCGGAAAATATCCAGGTCATCGCCGATTCCACCCTTCCTAACTACTCGGATGTTGAAAAACTCTCCGTGGGCTGCTGCGTCCGCATACAGGGAAAACTGGTGCAATCCCCAGGCAAGGGGCAAAGCGCCGAGGTGCAGGCGTCGGAACTCCATGTCTACGGCTGGGCCGACCCTGAACAATACCCTCTGCAAAAAAAGTCCACCAGCCTGGAGTTCCTGAGGCAGGTGGCCCATCTGCGTCCGAGAACCGATACCTTCGGCGCAGTATTTAGGGTCCGAAACGCCCTGGCATACGCCATCCACAAGTTTTTCCAGGACCGTGGTTTTGTATACGTGCACACACCCATCATCACCGCCAGCGATTGCGAGGGAGGGGCCGAGATGTTTCAGGTTTCCACCTTGGATATGGCGAATCCGCCCACGAAGGATGGTAAAGTTGACTTCTCCCACGACTTTTTTGGGAAGTCGGCAAAACTCACCGTGAGCGGCCAACTGGAGGCGGAACTCTTCGCCACGGCCCTCACCAACGTTTACACCTTCGGACCCACCTTCCGGGCGGAAAATTCCCAGACTCCCCGGCATCTGGCGGAATTCTGGATGATGGAGCCGGAAATGGCCTTTTGCGATGCGGAAGAGAACATCAATCTGGCCGAGGAATTTCTCAAGTCCATTCTCAACGATGCCATCGTAAACTGCGAAAAAGACTTGGTTTTCCTGGGAAAAAGAAATGAGACAAATTTACTGGAACAGCTAAACAAGGTGGTTTCTTCCCACTTCACCAGAATCACCTACACCGAGGCCATAAAACTGCTCCAGGAGTCGGGAAAAACCTTCGAATACCCGGCGGATTGGGGCAATGATTTACAGACCGAGCACGAACGGTACCTCTCGGAAGAAAAGTTTGGCGGACCTGTGGTAGTTACCGACTTTCCCAAGGATATCAAAGCGTTTTATATGAAGATGAACGATGATGGCAAAACCGTCCGGGCCATGGACGTCTTGCTCCCCGGCATAGGGGAGATCATCGGCGGCAGCCAGAGAGAAGAGAGGCTGGATGCCTTGCAGGCCCGAATTAAAGAGTTGGGACTAAACGAGGAAGTTTACTGGTGGTAGCTGGATTCCCGACGCTTCGGCACCGGCCCCCCCTCCGGTTTTGGACTCGGGTTTGAGCGAATCGTGCAGTTCGCCACCGGGATGCATAATATCCGCGTCGTCATTCCTTTCCCCCGCGTTCCCAACAGCGCAGAATTTTGACCGCTCTCCCCTCTTTACCACGAAGGTAAAAATCTTAGTACCATGCCCACGGAACACACGAAAATACACGGAAAAGTTCTTGGATGCGTATTAGCCACAAAGATACGCGAAGAAACGCCAAGAAATAATCTTAGCGAAACTTAGTGTCCTTAGCGGCTAAGAATAAATCTGTTTAGCCTTTCTCTGTGATCTCCGTGACCTCTGTGGTAAAAACCGAACTGGAGATTTTCCGCTTCGCTGTTCAAACCAGCCCTGCCATTTCATTGAGTTAATCCTGGCCAAATGTTTCAATGATTCAATGCCTCAATCTCTCAATGCTTCCCTGGTTCAATGTTTCATTGCCTTTCCCGTCCCCATATTCAACCTTTAATTTCAAATAGTTATACAATTCCCAAAATACAAGCAGGACAAATTCATCCCCGCATTTTTTTCTTTTCTCTCTCCGTACTATTTCGGTCTTCACATTGTAAGCATCTGAATATTAAGGCTTTTTTCCTTAACGCCATTTTATTCCGGTTTTAGGGCGGCTTTTGCTTTGCCTATTTTGCATTGATTTTGCTCCTTTATTAGGGTATATTTACGCACAGTCTCTAAGATTTCATGTCTCAGGAAAATAAGAAAGTTAGAAATCTAGGCCACAGAACTACATAGACTGCATCAAAAAATTTAAACAGCCACGAATGTCACTGAGAAAAGCAGTGGCGAGTTTCAGCAATTTGAAAAGTCCCCTGGATAGCCTTTAACAAGGATGGTGAAGTATAGAAGTTAATATACCGCTATTTCGCAGTATAATCCCAATATACCGTTATTATACCGCGAAATAGCGGTGGAGTAACTGGTTAGCGTTCTGTATATCCTTACATTTTACAAGATATCCAGATCTGCTCAATAACTTGTTATGCTGGCAATTTCAAAACGCCGTTATCGCTCAATTCCGCAAAAACAGCTTCGGCAGCATCTCTTACGCCTTCATCCGTGCCATAATACCCTAGACAACATTCGTTTTCTTCGATAACCTTTTTAATTACTTGCACAATATCTTCTTTTGCCATCATTGGATTTGCCAAGTTGAAGATTCACAATCCACATATCGGGATAGGACCGCTCCTCACGGAGCGGCCCTCCCACACCACCGAACATACGGGTCCGTCAACGGCGGTTCGGCTGATCAGGCAGAATCAGATCCAGGGGAAAACAAGTCCAAGTGATGCAAAATATTTATCAGGCAA
>JAJDAS010000508.1 GCA_029261755.1 Nitrospinia bacterium | reverse complement strand
TGCCTGATAAATATTTTGCATCACTTGGACTTGTTTTCCCCTGGATCTGATTCTGCCTGATCAGCCGAACCGCCGTTGACGGACCCGTATGTTCGGTGGTGTGGGAGGGCCGCTCCGTGAGGAGCGGTCCTATCCCGATGGAATAAGTAATTGGGCGTACATGGTCATAGCGGCAGTTGCATGGAACCTAGCATAGCAAAAATAACACGTAAATAATTAGCTGCGGCAACAATCAAGAGGACGGGTCAGTTTGAACTTGTGTTTTTTTGTCATGCAATTGTGGTAGAAAACCACTTAATTTTGTTTCAATGCAGCTACACCACACTTTTTTGCATATAACTGTGAACCTTACCTGCTATTATGACTTTTCCTCGCTTAACTCCATGTTGCCTGGCCTCCTCGCGGTAAAATTTTGGATTTTAATTTAAACTCGCTTGTTTTAGGACTAGTATGCCCTAAATGAGGATTTTTGATGCATAAGAGGTTGTGAACAGAAATTTTCTTCTAAATTAGGCAGAGAAATGCTTGGTTGGATATTTTTCTTGATTAAGTTTGGATGTGTGCTATAATTTTGCACAAAAATTAGCTTTTGAAGCCTTTAACTAGGAAATATCAGTCTAACTTTTTTTTAAGGGAACCGGGATAAATTTAATCATTTTTGAGACAGGAGTAAACGGATACTATTAAGCGGCGATTCTGTAATGGAAGATGGGTAGATCAATTTGAATGAATTAGGAATAATATAATAAAATGATAAACGAACTAAGATTATGGATTTACAAAAAACATAAATCGGAAACATTTTTAGGTAAGGTTCTATTTCCGTTTTATATTTTGCTGCGGAAATACGTCAGAGCGATCAAAATAAAGTCAATCGGAGTTTGCTTTTTGTTTAGAAAAAAAATTAGCAATATCAATTATTTTGAGAGAACACTGTATTCACAAAGTGGAGAGGATGGTATTTTAGAAGCCATTTTTTATAGAATCGGTACAACCAATAAATTCTGTGTGGAATTTGGAGTTCAAACTGGGACGCAATGTAATACAAGGTATCTTCGTGAAGAGAAGGGATGGACAGGGCTTTTAATGGATGACGGAGTAGAGAATCCGAAGTTTATTAAGAAAGAATTTATTACTGCAGAAAATATCAATGATTTATTTAAAAAGTATAATGTACCCAACAGCTTTGATTTATTGTCCATTGATGTTGATGGAAATGACTATTGGATATGGAATTCTCTTGACAGGTGCTATTCTCCTCGTGTCGTGATTATAGAATATAATCCACTGATTCCACCCAGTGAAAGCAAAACAATCAAGTATGATCCTAATTTTAAATGGGACGGCACAGCATATTGCGGCGCTAGTTTATTGGCATTAGTTAAATTAGCTCAGCGTAAAGGGTATACGTTGGTTGGGTGCAATACCTTTGGAGTCAATGCATTCTTTATTAGGAATAATGAAATTAAAGACAATTTTATAATAAAAAATATTACAGAACTTTATCGGCCATGGCATGGGAAGGTCGTATCTAGCGAAAATAAAATGATGGAGATATGAAATTATTTCCTCAACCTTACACCGAATACAGTTCCCCCGTTAAGCCTCCAGGAATTTCCTAAAGCAGCCTTCCAGCGCACTCAAAAAACCTTACTATCAAAGCATTTATATTGTTAAACAGTATTTCTTTGACCGCAGAGGCGTCCAAATTGGGCCGATGGAAGGCGATGTGGTGATTGATGCAGGTGCATGCTGGGGAGAAGTGGCCATTCATTTTGCGGGTTCCGTTGGGGCATGCGGCAAAGTCTACTCCTTTGAATTCGTGCCGGACAATATTAAGGTTTTTAAATTAAACCAACAGGAAGTCGGTACTTTAAGGGAGGGAATTGAACTGATAGAAAAACCATTGTGGTCCGAACCGGGCAAAGAGCTATTT
Organism: Nitrospinia bacterium; assembly: GCA_029261755.1. Classification (GTDB taxonomy): domain Bacteria; phylum Nitrospinota; class Nitrospinia; order JACRGO01; family JACRGO01; genus JACRGO01. The sequence goes on along the minus strand of JAJDAS010000508.1, from coordinate 3,243 downwards.
TTTCATTCCAATGGACCAGCCACCCAGGTTTCCTTTCAGCCCATGGACAATCTCCACAAAAAAACCCGGACGGAATCCATTGACTCCTTTGTTTCGCGGCGAGGCCTAAAAAAGGTAGATTTTATCAAAATGGACATAGAAGGAGCGGAATTAAGCGCCCTTTCAGGCGCGGTTGAAACCATTAAGACTTTTAAGCCCAGGCTGGACATTACAGTTTACCATGGAGAAAAAGACATCATTGAGATTCCTCAATGGATTCATGATCTTAACTTAGGCTACAGACTTTACCTCGACCACTATACCATTTATTCAGATGAAACGGTCCTTTACGCCACGGCTGAATAATCAGCAATCAACACGACTTCATGTGAAGCCATTTCAAGTAAACCTTCTTTTTCCTTTTAAACTCTTCAGGCTCGTCTTCTGTCAGCATATACAATAGATAAAGATAAACGAAGGCTTTTTTATGGTGGAAGCAATACTGGACCGCCAGCTTCATTAGGGACAAAGCCTCGCTATATTTTTTTTCAATAACCTTGATCTCTCCAAGGTGAAAATAGGTTTGCCCGGTAAAAGAATAGTCTGGTTTTTGTTCCAAAACCCGTCGGAAAAGTTTTTTCGATTCCTTCAGTTTGTTGTTTTTTTTCAACTTCGATCCCTCGTTGTAGAACCGAACCGCTTCCCCCTGATTTTTAAACATTGTTTGTTCAAGCCCTTCTTCGGAAAATTTTTTGGGATTTTCCACCCAGCAAATTTGACATAACCGTGGCAATGCCTCTGGCTCCGAACAGAAATGCAAAAACCTGAAATAACGAAAAGGAAACGCGTTCCAATACTTGTTGATTGAGTAATCGCCCACCGCCGTCGGGGTTGTAAAAGAGGTGCAACAGATGACAGGATGGTCCATTTGGAAAACAAAGTTAAGTATATTATCAACGCTGGGACAGACCCTATTGTGGTCGTACAACAACTTGTTGCGTAAGGAGACCCTAATATTGGCGCCTTTCTTGCGCCATTTAGTGATTTTTTCGTTTAGCTTCTTTTTATGTGCGTCGAAATCAACAAAAAGGGACTTGTCAAATAATTTTTCCGTGTAAGGAGACATCAGAGCGATGATAATTTCATGCACCCCATATTCCAATGCCATCTCGGCCATTTCATCGAAATTGTCGAGATTTTCCCGATCCATGGTTACCCTTAGGCATATGTTAGGGTATTCGTTTTTCAGCTCTTTTTTGATGTGTTGAATCCTTTGGACCTTTTCCCAGAAATTTTCAATATAACTATCTTTTCCCGCCCCATGCCCCAACGAAGTTTTGCCATCGAAAGAAAGATGAAGAAAATTCAGCCTATTCTCGATTAGTTTCCTCATGCTATGCTCGTTCAATGTCATCCCACTGGTAACGAGGACTGTAGGCTTATCTTTTAGTTTTTCCAGGAAATCAAACAGATATGGAGTATCCATGGTTTCCCCCGCTCCCGCGAAACTGGTCATCGAGCCAGCCTCTATCCAAGGGCGCAATTCATCGAATTTTTCCGGGGTTAAGTGCTTGTCTTTCCCTTGCATGGGTATTTCTTGAAACCTGGAAAGGCACATTTTGCATTTCATCGAGCAGGTATAAGCAGTGGAAATAACGTATAGTTTCGGCAATCTGCTCCTTAACGATTTTAGTGGCGGCGGTTTGTGTTTTACTTTGTCTAGAAGAGTTGCAACCAGCTCAAGGTCTTTTTCCTGGTTGTTCCTTAACGATAACTCCGCTTTGGGGAGATCGTCGTTTAGGATAAATTGAAAAATCTGGTCTGTATTCATAGTATTCGGAATCGTTACAAGGCGTCTCTCAGCAGATTATCGGCAAATCAACCTGCATTTGAACCGGTAATAAAAGGGGGTAAGTTTTTTTTTCGTGAAGTTGACACCGATGATTTTATACTCTATGCACTCCTCGCTGCAAATTGTATATATGCTCAAGCCTACTTTTGACTTGACTTAAAATATGATGATAGGAAACAAAAAAAAGCCCTTCCGCAAGTTTCCCATTATGCTCACCCCACCGCCACCCCACTACTCCGTCCTCTGCACTTAGTGCTTTGCTTTTTTTTCTTTTCGCTCTACTCTTATTGCTTAGTACCCTATCTTATTTCTCTTTAATTTCAGCTAGTTACAAGCTAACTGGGACAAACCCATTCCAAGTAGGGACATTTGCGATTCCGCGATACCCCTTTAAAAACAACAGGTTACACAAACTCAACATGGTGACCGGGACATTTATGCCCCGGTTTTTACGGTTTTTGCGCCGTGATTTTTTGGCATGATTTTTGTTTTTCCCGTAACATGCTGATAAATAAGACTTATTGAAATTTTTTCTTTTTTTTCTGCCTAATTGGCATGATTTTCGCTTATTAGGCTTCCAGGGACTATCTTGGGTCTCAAACCAATGTTCCTGGCAAGAACTCCTTTGCCTTATCTTAAACAGAAAGGAGGTGAATATCATGAAAACTAGAATGATCATTGCTGTTTTTGTCTTTGGTTGGAATGTACTTTTGGGCGTTTCTTCATTTGCGGAAATGACTGGTAATGACTACATCCTTTCCCCATCGGTAATGGACTCCACAGGTAAGGAAAAAGGCTCGAATAATTTTCTTCTCCTGGATTCCGTCGGACAACCAACTCCTATCGGACCTTCCCAAGGCAACGATTTCATTCTGGAGGCCGGGTTCATTTATCAACTGCAATTCACCATAACCTTGGATAATGCCATTACCAATGCTATAGGCGGTTTGACGGATCTCCTGGATACCCAGGGACTGACCAACCAACAAATCAAAAAGATCGAGTCCGCCATTCAATTCCTCCAGCAGGCACTGGCGTCTTTTGCCCAGTATCAGGCAGGAGACCTGGCTGCCCTGGCCAATGCCTTGAACAAAACCAAGAGCGCCATCAACAAAATGCTGGCTTCCGGGCTGAACGCTACGGATGTGTACCAAAAGATGCTGGCGCAGGCGGCGGAGTTGAACGTTACTTCGGAAGTCAATCGAATCGCATTGATGGCCGGAGAAACCGATCCGAACGTCGTGCAGGCGAGAGTGTTTCTCTTAGACGGTTCCAACGAGCTTTTAGGTTTGGTCTTTGATGCCTCGGTCCAGTCTTTTACTCAGGCATACAACCAGGCACTGTTGGCTATTTAATCTTTTTTTTATGAGGTGTACAAATGAAAAAAATGATCACTTTTTTACTGGCCTCTG
>JAJDAS010000507.1 GCA_029261755.1 Nitrospinia bacterium | reverse complement strand
CATGTCTGGAGGAAATCCTTCCCCAAATCGACAAAGTGGGACCTCCCGTGGTTGCCATTGATTCCATCCAGACTATCTATACCAACCAGATGGGTTCAGCCCCGGGGAGCGTAAGCCAGGTTCGAGAGGTGGCGTCCCATTTCATGAGGTATGCGAAAAAAAAAGGCTCGGCCATTTTCCTGGTGGGACACGTCACCAAAGACGGGGCCATCGCCGGGCCAAGAGTTCTGGAGCACATGGCCGACACCGTTCTTTATTTCGAAGGGGACCGTGGCCACGACTACCGGATCTTACGCGCCCACAAAAACAGATTTGGATCCACCAACGAAATAGGGTTGTTCGAAATGCAAAAAAATGGGCTGAAGGAGGTGCTGAATCCATCCGAGCTGTTTCTTTCGGACCGCACTTCCGGCACTTCCGGCTCCACGGTGGTCTCCTGCATGGAAGGGACCAGGCCGATCCTGGTAGAGTTGCAGGCATTGGTTTCCCACTCCAATAGCCCGGGAATCCCCAGGAGAATGGCAACCGGAATTGACCAGAAAAGGCTTTCCATGCTCATCGCCATCCTGGAGAAGAGGATGGGACTTCAATTACAAGAGCAAGATATCTTCGTGAATGTGGCGGGGGGGCTTAAACTGAATGAACCTTCCGTGGATCTCGGGGTCATTGCCACCATCGCTTCCAGTTTTCTGGACAAACCCATCGATTCCAAGGTGGTGGTGATGGGTGAGGTGGGATTGGGAGGAGAAATTCGTCCCATATCCCAACTGGAAACTCGCATAGGGGAGGCAGTGAAACTGGGTTTTACCAAATGCCTCATCCCGAAAACCAAGAATTTTGACATTCCTTCTAGTGGGAAAGTGAAACTGATCAGCCTCTCTTCCATTACCGAAGCTTTTGATATTTTATTTTAGCCCCCCAAAACCAGTCCGCATAGCTCTTCCACCTTTCGCTCCGTAAATTCGCGGTCCTTTTCCGAGGTTTCGTGGTCGTAACCCAGGAGGTGGATAATGCCGTGGGCAAGTAAGATAAAAATCTCTTTTCCCAGGGAGTGGTTTTGTTCTACCGCTTGCCGGGCGGCAGTTTCATAGGAGATCACCACATCGCCCAGTAAACTGGAGGATGGGGTAGGGGATGGGACATCTTCCGACTGGGGAAAGGCCAGGACATCGGTGGGCCGGTCAACACCGCGATAGGTTTTGTTCAGTTCGTGGATTTCGGAATCGTCGGTTATTAAGATACTCAGATCTTTACCCGGACAATTCAAGTTTTCTAATATTTTCCGGGCCTCGGACTTTAACTTCCTTTGTTGGACCTTCACCTTTTTCAGGCGAATGAGCAGATCGATTGCCAATGGCTCCTTCCTCCTTCTTTTCCTTCAACTCTTTCTCATCCGGATATTCGATTCGCGAATGGTAGATGCCTTTTAAAATCCCAACGAAAACCTTTCCGATCTCGTTAAGGTCTTTTAGAGTAAGATCACACTCGTCCAGTTCTCCTTCCACGAGTTTGTCATTGATGAGCTTCTCCACAAGGCCCTGAAGCCGGGAGTGAGTAGGCTCTTGCAGCGACCTAGAGGCCGCTTCTATGGTGTCGGCCAGAAGGACAATGGCCGTCTCTTTCGATTGCGGCTTGGGTCCTACATAACGGTACGGCGTTTCCTCAACCGAACCCAGCCCTGGTTTTTCCTGCTCCTTGGCCTTTCCAAAGAAAAATTTCATCAAGGTAGTCCCGTGGTGCTCCTTAATAAAATTGACGATGAGTGGGTTCAGTTTATGCGCCTTGGCCAGTTCCAGGCCCTCTTTCACATGCGATTGTACGATGAGCGCACTCATGCTGGGTGCGATTTTGTCGTGCAGATTTTTTTCTCCCTTTTGGTTCTCAATATAGTAGTGCGGTTTTTTCATCTTCCCGATGTCGTGGTAATAAGCCCCTACCCTTACCACCAGGGGATTGGCTCCAACGGCTTCGGCTGCCCCTTCCGCCAGGGTGCTCACCACAATGCTGTGGTGGTAGGTTCCAGGCGCCTCCACAATCATCTCACGCAACAAGGGGTGGTTGAGATTGGAAATTTCCTGAAGTTTGATGTCCGAGGTAACGTGAAAAATAGATTCGAAGATGGGCAGAAGCCAGGACACCACCAGCGTAACCATAATCCCCCCAATAAAACCGGCCTGAAGGTCCAAGAGACCTTTGGGAGAAACCAACGTGTGCTGGACAAGATCCAGAGGAATGATCATTCCCATGTTCAAAAGGCCAATGAAGGCCCCGTTTTTTAGAATGGATGAACGCTGTTTGTAGTAATTTTTCCTCAAAACGGCGAATAGGCCTCCGATGAGGGCCACCAGCGAGTAAGCGAATTTCCATTCCAGATGAGTTCCCACCAACGCGAAGCTCAACACCACCAGCAAAATCCCTATATCGAGATCGAAAAGCAGGGCCGCGAGCATGGGCGCGGCGGCAAAGGGAATGGCGTAGTAAACAGTTTCCACGGGCACGTCCAGATAGACGGCAATGGGCAGAGCAAAGTGGGAAAACATTCTGATGATTAGGAAATTGGCCAGAAGAATCGAGCCGAGAAGAACAAGAGTCCTACCGCTAGCCACCACATCCGGCCGGTATTTCACGAGATAGTACCAGGCAAGGCCAAAAAGCAGACTAAAAAAGAGGAAAAATCCTAACAGCGAGAGAATGTAGTCCTGGATATTGCTTTCCTTGTTCATCCCTATAAGTTTTTGTAGCTGGGACTCTCCAATCCTTTCTCCCTCCCGAACGATCATCTCCCCTTTCTTGATGTTGAAGAAGACCGACTTTACCGCTTCTTCTCTTTTTTCCCGCCGTAATTCGGTTTCCTGTTTATTGAACGTGAGGTTGGGGTGGGCAAGTTGCGCTACAATTTTTACCACAACTCTTTGAAGGGAAGTATGGGCGGGATCTATGAAGCTCGACACATTTTTTTTGAGGTAGGCATGGAGTTCTTTCATACTCACAATCTTGTCGATCTTTTTTAAATTATGCTCTTTCCCGGTATCGATATCCCTGACAGTGATCCCATGCTTAGCATAGCTCTTGAACAATTCCCGGTCTCCCACAATGCCGTTTTTATAAACATGGAGAATCAAACCGTTGATACCATTGACGATATAGGGATTGTAATGGTGCCACCTAAAAGTTTTCAGGATCTTTGAGTCCAGCTTAAGCCCTGAAATTCCAAGAAACTCCTTTTCTGCATCCTCAAAAGCGGAAGAGGATCGCAGGTTTCTCGCTGCTTCATCCAACTCTCTTTTTAGGATTCTCTTTTCACTCTTTGTTTCATTGGAGTATTCTTCTTCCGGAGCTTCAAGGATGGCTTGTGCCTCTTGCAACTCCGAATAAATATTGGAGATTTTGGAGGTATAAAATTTCCCCATATGCTGGAAGCCTTTTTGAATGGGGCTGGAATGGGCCTCCACCGGTTTTATGTCGAAGTCGTAGACGGGCAGGGTGCTTTCTCTGGCCAGGGCTTTGTTTTTTTGTGTGGAGATGGCGTCTTCAATGAGGTAGTCTTTTTTGGCCTTTATGTTAAACGGCGCCACATCCTCCAATTGCATATCGGTAACAGGCAGTTGAAAACCCGGCGAGAGTATCAGCGTAAGAGCAAAAATAATCGCCAAGGTCCCCAAGCATCGATTGAAGACGGGCATTCGACTCCTTGGGCTTTTTTTCTTCCCATTGATGGAGCCGGACTTGTTTGCCTGGTTGGCTTTTTTTACGTCCGAAAGAAATAAAATTTTGTTATTTTTCTTTGTTTTATACATATTGCGAGTTCAGTTCCATGGAAATATCGATGGCCGGAGGCGAATGGGTCAAGGCGCCTACGG
>JAJDAS010000506.1 GCA_029261755.1 Nitrospinia bacterium | reverse complement strand
CCATGGCGAGGAGTTAATGGAGCATGGCTTTATCGGCCATGCCTCCACATCACTTGCCGGCACTGTTTTCGATGAAATAACCCGGATTCCATTATTGATCAGCATTCCCGGGGTAACTATTGAGAAACCCATTGAAACAATAGTCCAGCAAGTTGATATTATGCCATCTTTGTTTGAACTAATGGGTCGCAAGCCAAGGTTTCCTTCACAAGGAACTTCCTTCTTCCCCATTGATGCCCAAAAAAATGAAGGGCAATCAAGAAAGGCGTTCGTTGAAACAAGTTATTGCGGATGGAGTTGCCCGGAAGAAAGGCTGAAGGACAGAGTATACGCAGTCCGCTCAAAAGAATGGAAACTCATTGAAGAAAGAGAAGGAACCGATATTAAATATTCTCTGTATAACCTGGTTCAAGATAAAGGCGAGAAGACAAACCTGTATAAAACGAGACCTGAGGTTGCTGCTGAGTATAAAAACCTGCTTTCTTCATGGCAGATAAACAACCTTCAAACAGCCAAAACATTAGCTGAAAAGGCGGCAATGAAGTATTTTGCCGAGGCTGAAAAACAGATAAGTAAAAAAGATTTTTCCGCCGCAATAGAGGAATTAAATGATGTACTCCACCTGAACGTAATTTATTCAATTGAAAACCCGTCTTTTATTGACCACCCCAGGTTAGGCCACGAATGGGGAAAAGTCATGGCACGTACTTATGGCTTAATGGGAAAAGCATATTCCGAATGGGCAAGAGAAATCGGATTGAAAAATAAAGAACAATAGTAATTGCGATTTTGGTTCCTGGGTTCACAGTTCATGGCTAAAAGTGAAAAAAGGGATGGGGAAATCCGCAATTCCAGTATCGAATGCACATCAAGAAATCGAGATATCACATTATTGACTTCAATTCTTTTCATAGTTTAAAATTGCAGGGTTACACTGCTGTTTCAATCTAAAATAATATAGCTTCCACTTAACAAAAAAACGTTATAAATCAATCGGTTACAAACCGAATTGGACGTTTTGGATAGTTATGAAACCAGCAACTAAAACAGATATTACCTTCAGTCAATTACAGGGATTGATGTAATTGAGAGGGCGGAGCTATATCCTCTTTCCGATGGCCTTTAGATACTTTCTTCAGGGTCTCGTGGAAAAAATATCCCACCCACTACTTTCTTCCGGCATTCCTTGCCTGGCCTTCTTAACCGAGGCCGTTCCCAACGGGAGCAATCCCAAATTCTTGTAAAACACCGTTGTATTGCAGGGGAATTAATACGGAAAACATCGACTGTGTCGATGTTATGAACAAATCCCTTCCTTTATAGATGGTGTTAAAAGAATCTTTGTCATCCGCGAAATCTGTGGTTCCAGCCTTACAGCTAAGATATTACCTAACGTTTATTGTTTTTTTTACAGAACCAGGACGTTACCCATGAACCTATTTTTTGTTACTGGAAAATTAAACTGATGTGCGGCATCTCGGGAATTTATGGTTATGGCGACTCATCGGCCTTGCGGCGAATGTGTCAAACCATGAATCATCGCGGTCCCGATGATGAGGGATATTTTACCGATGAAAAAATGGCCCTTGGGATGAATCGCCTGAGCATTATCGACCTTCAAACCGGACATCAACCCATACCCAATGAAGACGAAACCATATGGCTTATTGTTAACGGCGAAATATATAATTACCTAGATCTCAGGGCTTCTCTTGAAAAAAAAGGGCACAGGTTTCGGACGAAGACCGACAGTGAAACTATCCTGCATCTCTATGAGGAATACGGTGAGGAGTTTTTACAGCATCTCCGTGGCATGTTTGCCCTGGCAATTTGGGACAAACCCAATGACCGCCTTTTCCTTGCCCGTGACAGGCTTGGAATAAAGCCTTTATATTATCATTTTAAAAAAGGGAAACTTGCTTTTGCCTCCGAGATAAAGGCTCTTCTTAGTAGCGGCCTTTGTGAGAAAAGGGTCAGTAAACAGGCACTGAATTATTTCCTTTCTTATGCCTCCATCCCACCGCCCTTAACCATTTTCGAGGAGGTAAAAAGCCTCCTGCCGGGTTATTATTTAAAGCTTGAAAAAGGAACCCTTACTCTTTCTTCTTATTGGGATGTTAACTACACTCCTGGGCCTCCCAAGGAAGAGGGATATTATGCCGAAGGTTTAACGGACCTGCTTCGGGAGTCCATTAAACTACGGTTAATGAGTGATGTTCCCCTGGGAGTTTTTCTCAGCGGAGGTATAGACTCCAGCGGTCTGTTGGCCCTTATGAGGCAGGCCCATTCCGGAAAAATAAAAACTTTTTCAATAGGATTTTCCGAGGGTGGGGAACGGTACAATGAGACAAGCCATGCGGCGAAAGTGGCCAGACATTTCGATACGGAACACAGGGAAGCTACCATAAGCTCCACGGATATGCTTCAGGAGTTACCCCGCATTATCCGGGCCATGGACCAACCCACGGGTGATGGAATAAATAGTTACTTTGTGTCCCGGTTTGCCAGGGAAGGAGTAACCGTTGCTTTGTCCGGAACGGGAGGTGACGAACTCTTTGCCGGTTATGAGTGGTTTAACAGGATCAGGAAATGGAATACCCTCATCAATTTCATTGGTAAAGTCCCCTCCCCCCTTAACCGCACAATTTGCAGGTTAATGAGCGAACTCGGGTATAACCTTCCGGATATAAATTTTCATAACACCACGGCTTCTTCCTTTGGAAACATTTACGGAAAAGTCCGGTCACTCTTTCATCAGGAAGAATTGAACGTGTTACTGAGTTCCTCGTTCATGAAAGAGTATGCCGGAGAAAAGACTCATTCCTATCTGCATGAAGACCCTGCCGGCTTCTTTCTTAAGAGGGCCGATAGATTCAGCGATGTTTTACATCAGACATGCTACATGCAGTTAAAAATGGATATGCCTAATCTCTTGCTCCGGGATATTGACGCAATGAGCATGGCCCATTCCCTGGAAGTGAGGGTGCCTTTTCTGGACCACAAATTCGTAGAATTCGCTGCCACGATCCCATCGAGTTTAATTATGAGAAATGGAAAAGGGAAATATATATTGCTTCAGGCGTTACGTAAATTATTGCCCGAGGAAATTTTGGGGCGGAAAAAGATGGGCTTTATTTTTCCAATAGATTATTGGCTAAAAGGCCCATTGAAATCCGTCGTGGAAAAGTTTCTTTCCAGGGAATCCGTCCAAAAGCGAGGGATATTAAATTTTGACGAGGTCTTAAAAATAAAAAACCATTTTTATTCCGGCAAGCTTCCTTTTTTTAAGTTATGGAATTTAGTGGTTCTGGAATTATGGCATAGATACTACATAGATAATGATTCATTTTCTTCTATTCCCGATTCCTTAGAAGACCTTGCAGGTGTTTAGAGTGGTTTGTAATGGCTAATGACTAATGACGGCGAAGGCAAATAACTATTAATGACTTTTTTCCAATAACGCTCCTCTCGTTCCCAGGCTCTGCCTGGGAATGCATACCCGGAGGCTCTGCCTCCTGTATGAAAAGGTTGGAAATTTTTCGTACTTCAAGCTTTCCCACTGAGAGACCAGGAACCCCTTCACATAAGAGGCAGAGCCTCTTAACTGCATTCCCAGGCAGAGCCTGGGAACGAGAGAATGACGGCGAAGCCAAATGACTATTAATGACGCTTTCCCAATGACGCTTTCCCAGTGACGGTTTCTCCAATGCCGCATACAAATAAAATGCCCGCAACCAATCGAATCGCAAAGAATTCAATGGCTATGTTTTTTTCTAAATCCAGTGATGTTGTAAGCGGTTTTTTTAGGCTTGCTATTATCAGCCGTTATTTAGGGCCGGAAAATTTTGGGCAATATTCCTGGGTGCTGGCTTTTATCCTGTTGTTCAGCCCGCTAATGAATTTTGAGATCAACCATATTCTTACCCGTGAGATATCTCAGGATGAGAAGATGGCCGGAAAATTATTTGGAAATGCCCTTATACTAAAATGGATAATCACCCTTTGCTTTGTGATCCCTATTTTGGTTTTTATAAAAAAAACCGGAACACAGGAGCCGTATATCGCGTTAGCTTTATTCATTGCCTTAATTTCCGAAATTTTTGTTCAACACACCATGCTTTTTGAGGCGGTGTTTAACGCTTTTGAAAGGATGGAGTACAATGCCTTTCTTAATGCAAGCAGTAACCTCCTGGGATTAGGTTTGGTTTTTTTAGCCG